>NZ_LWBK01000066.1:0-17956 GCF_001614195.1 Bacillus sp. VT 712
TTCGACCAAATGAAAAGCCATGATTTCCAAGTAAATGAAGCACGTATGATGATTAGTCTACTTGCCTACAATTTAACGAACTGGTTACGTACATTAACATTTCCACCTGCGAAGAAGGGTCTTCAAATTCAAACGATTCGCACGAGATTAATCAAGGTAGCAAGTAAGCTGGTGAAATCGAGTCGCTACTTGCATTTTAAATTAGCATCCAGCTTCGTCTATGCGCACTTCTTTTCGGACGTACTGATCCAGGTACAGCAGCTTTCCCTCAACTAAATCACCTTTTTAAAAAATCGAACCCGCACCAAGGGATCAGTCTGCCCAAAAACAGGTGAATCCCCATTTTTTAAGCATCAACCAGACTCCTTCACCTATTCATCCATTTGAAATTCACGAAAATTTAAACCATCGTGATCAAAAGTTGAAAAACGAAATGATTTTAGTTAGCTATGAATAATTCAGGAAGAAGTCTTTTAGGGCTTCTTTTTTTTATTGGTTTTTTTGTTGTATATGCAACAAAAATGAGATACATTATATATAAATATTTTGTTGTGAATACAACAAAATGGAGGTGTGTCAATGTGGAGATTTTACGCGAAATTGGGATGATTGCAAGAGCGCTTGATTCTATCAGTAATATTGAGTTTAAAGAGTATGATCTTACCAAGGGCCAATATTTGTATCTTGTTCGGATTTGTGAAAATCCGGGAATTATTCAAGAAAAGCTAGCAGAAATGATAAAGGTTGATCGAACAACGGCAGCTCGCGCTATAAAAAAATTAGAGATAAATGAATTTATTGAAAAAAAAGAAGATGTCCATAACAAAAAGATAAAAAAGCTTTTTCCAACTGCAAAAGGCAAGAGTGTCTTTCCTATTATTAAAAGAGAAAATGAGTACTCAAATGAAATGGCTTTAAACGGATTTTCAAATCAAGAAATGGAAGTGATGGTGGACTTACTTCAACGAGTAAGAAGAAATGTTGAAAAGGACTGGGAGTTTGTTAAAAAAGGAAATAAGAGAATGTATTGAGAAAGTTGAGAGGAAAGGTAGGAGTAACATGAACATAAAAATTAAGCCGTGCAATTATGAACAATTAGATCAGCTCCAAACTATTAGCTATGAAACGTTTGATGAGACGTTTCGACATCAAAACTCTCCTGAAAACATGAAAGCGTATTTAGAAAAAGCATTTACCTTACAGAAGCTAGAAAAAGAGTGGGCTACTGCTTCTTCACGCTTCTTTTTTCTTTATCATGATGACGAGCTAGCAGGATATTTAAAAGTCAACGTGGGTGAAGCTCAGTCTGAAGCACTGGGAGATGATGCGCTTGAAATTGAAAGAATCTATATCCGAAAAAACCATCAAAAACATGGTCTTGGTAAGAAGTTGTTTAATAAAGCGGTTGAGGTCGCTTTAATGTTAGATAAACAAAAAATTTGGCTAGGCGTTTGGGAGAAAAATGAGAACGCGCTTGCTTTTTATAAAAAAATGGGATTTGTTCAACAAGGCCAACACTCTTTTTATATGGGGGACGAAGAGCAAATCGATTTAATTATGGTTAAATCACTGATCTAAATGATCTTTTTAAAAGGGGACTGAGGTAAATGTATATACCGAAGCATTACATGATTCAGAGTGAAGATATCATTTATGAGATTATTGATCAGCACGGATTCGGCACTTTATTTTCTCAGCATAACGGTGAGCCTTGTGCTACGCATTTACCACTGAATTTAAATAAGGAAGAGAAAACCTTATATGGGCATCTTGCTCGAGCTAATGAACAGTGGAAAGATGCTGTCGATCAACAAGTGCTGGCTGTTTTTCAAGGTCCACACTGCTATATTTCACCTTCTTGGTATGAGACAAACAAAGCTGTACCTACTTGGAATTACGTTGCTGTTCATGTATATGGACAGTTAGAGATTATTAAAGATAACCGTACCATAGTTAAATCGTTAAGTAACTCTGTGGAGAAATATGAAAAACCCGAAAGTTCTTATCAGTTAAAAGATGTTGATGCTAGTTTCGTAGAAGGTTTAAGCAGAGGGATTGTTGCGCTTAAAATGAATATTACAAAAATTGAAGCGCAGGCCAAGCTAAGTCAAAATCATTCAGTTGAACGACGAAAAAGAGTGATTCAGCATTTAGAAGAGAGTTGTCAGCACGATAATATGCAAGTGGCAGAACTAATGAAGAGAGAGTTGTAATTAAAGGGATAAAATTTAAATTAAAAAAGAGTGATTGTTTTGTTGAATCACTCTTTTTTAGCTAATTAAGATAAAAGCTTTAAGACTAAAGCAGCTCGGAAAATGGTTATAACAAGGAAATAATAATACAAAGTGCGAGGAGTTTAAATTTCTTCAATAACTCGACACGGATTGCCCATTGCTAATGAATTTTCAGGAATTGATTTAGTCACAACGCTTCCAGCGCCAATAACAGAATTTTTACCAATGCTAATGCCAGGCAAAATTATTGCATTTCCACCAATCCAAACGTTATCATCAATAGTTACAGGTTTAGTCAAAGTACGATAAGGTGCCTCGTTTGCCTTATGGTTCGAATTAATTCGTTCAACTGCTTTTAAAGGGTGAGTCGCCGTATAAATTTGTACGCTTGGTGCAATTAGAACATTTTCACCAATGACAATTTTATTAGTATCTAAAAAGACGCAATTAAAGTTGATAAATGTATTTTTTCCAATTGAAATATTTTTACCGTAATCGCAAAAAAACGGCTTTTCAATCCAAACGTTATCGCCAACAAACTCACAAAGATTTTTTAATATACTTGTTTTATCAGCTTCTGGATTGCTACCAGGCTTATTAAATTCATCCATATAATAGCGTGCTTCTTGGGCCATCTTTAGTAACTCAGGGTCTCTAGCGTTATAATTTTCACCGTTTAGCATTTTTTCTTTTTCAGTCATGGTCTAGCTCCTTATTAGATGAGATATGTATCATTCAATTAATAGTTTATCCACTTTAAAATAAAAAAGCGAAAAGTAATGTTTGCTTTTAAGAAAATAAGCCTTTAGTAATAAATGACTTTTCCTTCAAAGTATTATGAGCTAATCGGTAAAGAGCTTTTCTAACTTACATGTAAGTAGAAGGCTCTTTTTTGTATTTAAAATAAGCTTGAAACCACACATCTAAATTTCTAGAATGACAGAAACATTGTGTTTAGCTCAGGGGTTCAAGTTGTTTGGGAAAAGTTTGCAAACTACTGGGATGTAGAGCAACGACATGATAAAAGGGTTATATGAAGCGCATTTGTCTGTAAAAGATCTATCGATTTCTATCTTGGTTTATGAGAAGCTAGGGTTAGAACTGGCTTGAAAAGATGATAATACCGCATTTTTTTGGATTAAAAAAGAGAGAAACTGGCTTGAGCTGTGGGAAGGGAATGACTATCAAACAGTATACCATCCATAACTAAGACACGTAGCATTTGAAGTAAGCTATGGTGGTTTACAGTAGTCTGTCCGTCGATGGCTTCGCTCACTTGGAATTGAAGTAGGACCATTTAAAAAGTAGCTTTGTTGAGGTTACTGAAGAGCTGAACAGCGTGGAAAGGAAAATAACAATTAAAGGGTGGACATACAAATATAAATAGAGGAGAACAAGATGCTTATATACGATAAAATCTACGGAGAGTTTGATATAACAGGAGTAGTAGAAGAGCTAATTTTAAGCGAGCCTGTGCAGCGCTTAAAGGAGATTCATCAAGGCGGGGCAAGTTATTTAATTAATAAGGAGTGGAACGTAACAAGATTTGAGCATTCTGTTGGAGTGATGCTCCTCATTAAAAAATTAGGTGGCTCTGTAGAAGAACAAATAGCAGGGCTGCTTCATGACGTATCCCACACGGCTTTTTCACACGTAGTAGATTATGTATTTGATAAAAGCAATGAAGATTATCATGAAGATATTTATGAAACAGTTATTTCTGAATCGAGTCTTCCAAGAATTTTAGCTAAGCATGGATATGATTATCGTGAAATTTTGCTTGATGAAACGAAGTGGACAATACTTGAGCAGTCAGCTCCTGAGCTATGCGCTGATCGCGTTGATTATACGCTACGAGACATGTATTCGTACGGTTATATCTCGCTGGCAGAAACACAGCGCTTCTTACAAGATATTGTGGTCATAAACGGAAAAATACACCTTCAACATATTGAAGTTGCCGAGTGGTTTGTAGAGACTTATTATAAAGAGGTAATTGATTTTTTTATGAATCCGTTAGGTATTTATGGTGGCGATCGGCTGGCAAAAGTATTAAAGCAGGCTTTAAATAAAAAAATCATTACCAAAGATGATTTTTTAACAACGGATGATCAGTTACTTCACAAAATAAAGGCTTCAAATGATCAAGAAGTAGTAAGTTTGTTAGGACAAATTCATCCAGATGTAGAGGTGGAAGTAAATGAACAAGAGTATGATATCCATCAAAAGAACAAAATTCGACTTATCAATCCATCTATCTGGATAAATAATAAATTTGTATCTGCTTCTGATTTATCTAATTATGTAAAAGAAATGAACGAAGTAGCGTTATTTAAAGCCGAAATCGGTATGTATGTAAAGCTAGTTAAAAGTTAATTTATGTTTTCTAACAAAAAAGAGTTTGGGACATAACAAAATGATTGCTTCTAAGAGACGAACAATAGCTGTTCCAATCTTTTTGGTTTGTCTGAACACGTTCGTTCCATTGCGCTACGGCCACTCGCTTTCCGCGGGGAGGAACCTGAGCTTCCTCGCTGCGCTGCGGGATCTCAGTTTTCCCTCTCTTTCCCGCAGGAGTCGAGTGTCCTACGCTCCATTCCACCCTGTTTCCAACATTGTTTTCACAATCAACCAAAAAACCTGAACGATTAAAAGTGAGAAACTCTCAATCGTTCAGGTTTATCATTGGCTGAATTACTTATGTCCCAGCCTCTTTTAACTAAACATTTATTCCGACTCTGCTTCCATTGCATCTTGTTTCGTTTGATGAACAGTTCCGAACGGATGATTTGGCGGGGCATAAATAGAATAGAGCTTTAGAGGTGTGTCTCCTGTATTCGTTAAGTTATGCCATGTTCCTGCAGGTACGATAATGGCAAAATCATCTGAAACGTCGGTTTGAAACGTTAAGTTATCTTTTCGACTGCCCATTTTGACAGACCCTTGCCCTTGTTCAACGCGTAAAAACTGGTCTACGTCTGGATGTATTTCTAAACCAATATCTTCTCCTGGTGCAAGACTCATTAGCGTTACTTGAAAATGCTTTCCGGTCCATAAAGCCGTGCGAAACGTTTCATTTTGCTTAGTCGCTTCTTTGATGTTTACAACAAGTGGATTTGGACCGTAATCTCTGATTTCTCTCGTTTGATGGTTTCGGCTGCTTGCTGCAGGTGCAGAGTAATAAGGTGGATGAAACTGCTGATACATTTGATGATACCACTGATGGTAATAAGGTGAATTTGGATACATTATTTTTCCTCCTCTAACTAGGTGTTTTCCCTGTTCATCATATGCAGATAATGCCAAAAAGGGAGGAGGTGGGCTGAAAATGGGCGCTAAAAAGTTTGTGTTTCAACTCATTTTTGTAGAGTATATGGAATTCTTTCAGTAGTTAGCAATTGCACAAAGCCATTGTAGTAAGGAAGCAATTCCTCTGCTGTTTTAAAATCAACCCATTGAACTTCTAAAATATTTTCTTCACTAGGAATTTGTTTCGGCGCTTTTATAATACTTCCTCGAAATGCAATGAAAAAGACAATGAAATTAGAATATTATGTAAAAACAGGCGCTGATTATGATAAAATAAGAGCAATCAGAATGAGCGGGAGGAAGTCCGATGTAAACAATCTCTTACACTTATAAGCTAAAAACTAAATAAGATGTGAGGGATTTCTATGTCAACATTTCATAACGAACAATCATTTCGTTTTCTTTGGATTGGACAAATGCTAGCGAATTTAGGTGATGTGTTATATATTGTGAGCTTAACAGCAGTAGTATATCACATGACTAAATCAGTTACCTTCATGTCCTTGATTCCATTTGTTATTACGATGACAGCGTTAGTAAGCGGTATCGTGGCGCCTTTAATGATCGAAAAGTATCAGTTGAAAGCAATTCTATCTTACTCTCAGGTTGGGAAAACGATTTTTTTGCTAGTGCTTTGTCTTATGGCACTGCATATAAGCATAGACCGTTTATGGCTAGTCTATATAGTGATTGGATGCATTTCTTTTTTAGATGGAGCGGCATCACCGGCGCGCAATGCGCTTGTTCCAAGCCTAATCGATGACGAGCATCTTGTAAAAGCAAACAGCTTTTTAGCTATGATTGATCAAATAACAAGACTTGTCGCCTGGCCTGCTGGAAGCATACTAATGATATGGTGGGGCCAAGTTAATATGCTATGGCTCACTTTTTTGCTGTTTACTACTTCATCTATTTTTATGTGTTTGATTAAAGTGGAACCCATAGAAAAGAGCGCAGAAGCATCACCTAAGCTAGGCGTGATTAAGGAAGGGTGGCAAATTATTTGGAATTCAAAGCAGCTCCGGATAATCAACGTGATGACAGTGTTAGAAACTGTGGCTGGAGGAGTTTGGATTGCGGCCATTATACTTGTATTTGTCGAAGAGGCTCTGGATCAAACACAAGCGTGGTGGGGAATTATTAATGCAGCTTTCTTTGCAGGAATGTTATTAAGCGGAGCGCTTGTATATCGCTATTCTAAAGTAATGGAGAAGAATTTAGGTCAAGCGATGATGTGGTCATCATTCTTCCTAATGGTTCTTACTCTTTGGTTTGGAACGACTTCTATAGCATGGTTAGCCGCTATGATTTCACTATTGTACGGGTTACCACAAATGGCGAGAGATGTTGCAGAAGTGACCATTATTCAAAGAAATGCCAAAAAAGAGTTGCTGGCTAAAGTGTATTCAGCAAGAGATACACTAATATACGGGTCTTTTGGAATTTCTTCATTGCTCTTTGGGTATATAACAGATTATTTCGGTGTTCGCATAACGTTTACAACTGCAGCAGGTTTCTGTTTGCTTTCCTTTCTTATTGCAATTCTGAATAGAACCAACCTTGTCCGGATATCAGGCGTTAATAATAGAAATAGAACAAACCAAGCTGGCTAAATTTGCCACTTGGTTTTTTTATTCTTCTTTAAAACTTATCTTTGAGACAGCTTCTGACGATGTGTTAAATTCAATTGAAACAATTACCGTGAATTTTTGGTTGTTTTCATTTAACCAAAGCTTAAAGGTTTCTTTTGACATATTACCTTGCTGTTCTCTTTTTACATGCAAATAGTCATAAATAGCGGCTTTCGGGTACTTTTCTTTTGTTTTTTGCATCGCAAGCTTTCCCCACTTTGCGTAAGCTGGTTCTCTGGATTCTACTGCATGAGCGGGAGAAAACCAAGCAAGGTTAGTGAACGAAATAAAAGTGAGTGTTAAGCATAAAAGTAACTTTTTCAATGAAATCACCCTTCCTAATTTAAATTGAAATAAATTACGTTTCTATAGCATTATTTTTTAATATCTATGGCTTGTTGGCTGTTTGCAAAAAGCACAGTATTAAAAAGAAAAGACCGTTTAACATTGTGCTAGCTATCGTTAGTTTGTGAAAGTTGTTGAAAATTATGTTGAAATTCTAAAAAGCGAATACATACATAAAAGATAATGGCCTCTGTAGTGAGAATTGTTACACCTCAGTACTTCTGAATGGCTTTTGGTTTATTTAACCTCCTGATTATAAACCAACCAACCAACCGGGTTCTGATATTTGAGAAGAACGCTCCAAAATTTTATTCATGATGCTCTTTGTCGGAGCATTCGAGAGGGTTCGGCTGGTAGTTATTTTTAGAGGTGATAGAAGAAATGCTATAAGGAATAATAACAATTTATCTTTGCTCATTTCAAAAATATCTGATGTAAACATTAGAGAGAGGACAAATCGCATCCTCATACCTGTGTTCTAGGTAGTCATACGTGTGATTATTTGCTACGTTGACGTCTTTTACGAAATAATCCAACTATGAAAAGAAGCAGTGGATATATCAATCCAAAAATTAAGCTATAGGAAAGCCATGTCTCACTGTCCCATACTTTTTGATAACTGATGCTTGGATAGACGGTAATGGATAAAACGATAACCATAATGGCAAATGGAAGAGTAAAAGCCTTATACTCTTTTAATCCAAAAATTTGTGCAAAGCTTGAAACGGTACCGTAAAAGTAAATAGATAATTTAAAGTACAAAGAAATAAACCACATGATCGCAATTAAGATTTCAATTCCTTGCAAAAATGTCCCTATATTAATTCGC
Source organism: Bacillus sp. VT 712 (assembly GCF_001614195.1). NCBI lineage: Bacteria > Bacillati > Bacillota > Bacilli > Caryophanales > Bacillaceae > Bacillus > Bacillus sp. VT 712. Next base: position 8,349 of record NZ_LWBK01000066.1, read on the forward strand.
ATCGCTAGTTCATAACTAGGGTAGGAAGTACTTGCAGAGACAAAGGGACCTAAAACTAAGGTGCTTAATAAAATAAGGATACACATGATGAATCCTCCTATAATGCCACCTTTTAAAAACGAAGATTTTGCTTTTTTGAATCGATTTATATGTGCAGGAAATAGCATAAGTAAAGCAGGAAAAGTAAGATAGCTAATGTTAACAAAAGTAAATGTAGAGCTGACGAGTGATTTTAGGTTTATATCCGTTATGGGCTGAAGATTTTTAAAATCGCTTTGTGGTGCAATAAAGCAGATTAACGCAATGAAGGGTATGACAAACCATGGAAACAAAATTTGAGCCGATCTCGCTAAATTTTCTACTCCCGATCGAACACCAATCGCTACAACAAGCATAAATGCGATATTAATTAATAAAATAGGGGTTTCGTCAATAACCTGTGTGGCTAAGAAGCTCCCTAAGTAGTATAGAACTTCACCACAAAATAAAAATACAGAAAGAAAAAAAAGAAGAGATACAGCCTTTCCAATCCACTTTCCAAGAAGATATTCATTTAATTCAATTAGCGTTTTATTTGGAGAAAGGTTCCCAATTGCAACGTACAACTGTACTAAAATAACCCCAATCATAATACCTAAAAAAGCTGAAATCCATGCGTCTTGTTTTGCATCAGCAGCTATGGCTGATGGTACAACAAGAATAGCGCTCCCTACACAGTGTAGCGTGACTAATATTCTAAACTGAGTAGAGGATATCTTATTTTTCTTCATAGTCGTTTCACCTATTTTTACCTTAAAATCTGAACTAGAATATCAGTAAGAGGTCTTAAAAGGAACGCAATCCCATTTAAAGGGTTAGGGACGTCCTGCAATATACCTCTAGCAATAACCATGCTAAAGCTAATTGAAAGCAAAAAAATAAGCACTTTGAATTCTTTGTGCATTTTTGCTTTTAGTAAACGAGGAGCGTCAATCTTTAGAATAAATATAGAAGCTAAGATTATGCAGATAATAGGAATCATTTTTACTTCATGCACTCCTGTTATGTTGGTTATTTATAGTTATTACCTTAGTGAACGGTTTTTATCAGTTTAGTTAAAAAATGCTTGTTTTAAAATTAGAAATTAGTTTCATCATGAGATGCGTCGGGTATACAAAATATAACAAATCAAATATAGGAGGGGTTTCAATGAGTAATCAAAACCAAGGATTGGGAGATAAAGTAAAAGGTGCTGTTAACAAGGCAAAAGGTGAAGTGAAGGATCAAGTAGGTAACGCTATAAATAATAAAAACCTTCAAGCAAGCGGTAAAAAAGATAAAGCAAAAGGAAAGGTACAAGAAGGCGTAGGGAAGTTTAAAGACGGTCAATAAGCTAATAAAAAAGCAGGCTTTGTATTGGACAAGCCCGCTTTTTTAATTAAACAAAGTATTATGAAATTAAAGTAAGTGGATTTTATGAAGTGATGAATGCTACTATTACATTATTGGTACGAACAATACCACCATACCCCTTTGACTTAAAGTCAAAAAATCCCTAGTTATCCCCTTGATAACTAAGGCCTTACTGGTCAATTTTAGTTTGATGTAGATGGAAAAAGCGCTGCTTGCGAGCAGCGTTTTTTCGTTATCCTTCTAAATATCGATATAGCGTAGATTTGCTAATTCCCGTTTTTTCTTTAATACCCGCTAATGTGTAGTTTTTGCTTTGGTACATTTCAATTGCTTTTTTTACATTTTCATCCGGTTTTCGTGGACGCCCAGTCGAAATTCCTTTTTTCTTCGCGCGTGAGACCCCTTGCTTTGTTCGCTCACTAATAACATTGCTTTGGAAGTCTAAAAGATGTTTTACCGTATGTATAAATACCTTTCCAGTAGATGAGCTCGTATCAATGTCTTCATCAAGAAACTGAACGTATGCTCCTTTTTCTTGAATTGCTTCAAGCAGTTCCAAAAGATGTCTGGTAGAGTCAGCTAGCGTGAAGAAACGTTTAACAACTAGCTGATCATTTGCTAAAAGACTATCAATTAAGTTTGCTAACTGAACTCGTTTTTTTGCAGAGCCATGTTCTTCTTTTATAATGGTATCGCATGGGATTTTTTGTAGAGATAGTTCTTGATTCTTACAGTTTATATCTCCTTCGTAAGGCCTCATGTATCCAATAATCATCTCACTGCTCCCTTGCTAATTAATGCATGTCTTTTATCATACCACAAAGAAAATTATAAACAAAAAGTATCAAAAAGATTCCATTTTGGGAAAAAAGAGTGGTAGACTACTTTTTGTTGAAGACGAATTCGGCTTGCGAGTAGCGAGTCAAAATAAAAGGTGCAGGATTTGGTAGATAAAATTAAGCAAGAATGGTTTTCGAACACCCGTGCTGACGTACTAGCAGGAATCGTAGTTGCTTTAGCACTAATTCCAGAAGCCATTGCATTTTCAATTATTGCAGGCGTAATTTTAAGTGCAGTATTATTCGTAGCAAAAATCTCAAAGATTAAGCTTTATCAAAAGGTGGAAGGTTCCAACTTACTTGTTAACGTAGAAGGTCCTTTGTTTTTTGCTTCAGTTGAAAGCTTCGTAAATGCTTTTGACTTTACAGCTGATGCTAAATCTGTCGTTATTAACTTTTCCAATGCCAAGGTTTGGGACGATTCAGCTGTAGATGCTATTGATAAGGTTGTGATGAAATATCATGAATATAGAACGAATGTCACGATAAAAGGGTTAGATTCGACCAGTAAAAGGTTGGTAGATAAGCTCGCGGTTTATCATCGCTCAAATGCTAAACCATCAGCTCACTGAGGTTAAAACTTTATCATTGGAGATAGGCTAATAATTATAGTCTTGATCTTGTTTGGATTAAAAAGAGACTGAGACATAAGTAGTTCAGTCCTTACTATACCTGAACGATTGAGAGTTTCTCACTTTTAATCGTTCAGGTTTTTGGTTGATTGTGAAAACAATGTTGGAAACAGGGTGGAATGGAGCGTAGGACACTCGACTCCTGCGGGAAAGAGAGGGAAAACGGAGATCCCGCAGCGCAGCGAGGAAGCTCAGGTCCCTCCCCGCGGAAAGCGAGTGGCCGTAGCGCAATGGAACGAACGGGTTGAGACAAATCAAAGAGATGGAAACAGCTAGTGTTCGTCTTTTAGAAGCCATCATTTTGTTATGTCCCAAACTCTTTTTTTTTAGTTCGGTTTATAAAGTAACAAAGCTAAAACCAATGTGTCGGATACTGCCTTGCACGAAAGGCGTTATTATAGATGGTTGAAATAAACACGACTACCAAAGCACCGAAAATAATGGGAAGTAGAAAATTCCAAGTTACTTCATTATTAATTGCAACGAGAGCACTAGCTGCTGCTGGCGGGTGCATGGTTTCTGTCAGAGCCATAAGAAATAAGACAAATGCCAATGCAAACACGAGAGAAAAAACGCTTTTACCCAGTAAACTAAGTATAATAATTGCGCATGTTGTAGAAAGAAGGTGTCCGCCAATAACATGTCGAGGTTGTGAAAGTAAGCCTTTGTGAGCACCGAAGACTAAAATGCAGCTTGCCCCAAGAGGAGCTAAAGCCATAGGGTAACTTAGGTGTAAGACGATAAAACTAACGACCAGCATGGCAATTAGTGCACCTGCAGCAGAAACAGTTGAATCTATATAATCAACTTTTCCTTGTTGTCTCATAGTTCCTTTCATTTTCTTAAAATATGAAATAAAAACATTAGTAGATTGGTGAGCGTACTTTGTAAGTTTTTTTTCCACAGTAGTAATTAAAGCTCCTTTCTAAAACAGTTAAGTTAAATATAGAATGTTTTATCTATTTAAATATTCTATAATAAAAACTAGTTTGTTCAAAGGGCTATCAATTTTTCAGACTAATAGAACATTCAAGCTTGTAAGTAATTATTTAAATAAAAGCATCCAAAACTCGAGAAGATGATTTTAATAATAGGCACTTAAATAGATAATCATTCATAAATTTTTCACCGTTCATTTTCAGTTCACATTTCCTTGCTAAACTGTGTAACAAATGATGAACAAAAGGAGAAGTTTATGAAAAAAATCACGCAACGATTGGATTTAGTATTAGTTTTAACCTTGGTAGCTGCACTAGTATTAAATACATATAACATTTGGCAGGACGGGGCTGCGAACCAATATTATTTAGCTGCGGTGAAAAGCATGACTCAGAGCTTTCACAATTTCTTTTACGCTTCATTTGACCCGTCTGGTTTCGTGACGGTGGATAAACCACCTGTTGTGCTATGGATTCAAACTATTTTTGCACTTTTGTTTGGCGTGCACACATGGAGCGTGATCCTACCCCAAGCCCTTGCTGGAGCAGGATCAGTTTACTTACTTTATAAAATGGTTCAACCGACGTTCGAAGATGGAGCAGCTCGAATTGCTGCAATTGTCATGGCGTTAACTCCTATTGCAGCAGCAGTAAGCCGAACGAATAATATTGACAGTCTGTTAGTATTTACACTTCTTTTAGGTACTTGGTATTTAATGAAATCGCTGAAATCAGGAAAGCTCCTTTGGCTTATATTCGCTTTTGGACTAATTGGACTGGGCTTTAATATGAAAATGCTTCAAGCATTTATGGTATTACCAGCTTTTATCGTCATGTACGCTGTTGCTGCACGGAAGTCAGTAAAAAAAAGAATTTTATCACTTATACTGTCTATGTTTGTATTAGCAAGCGTTTCGCTATCGTGGGCTTTGGTAGTAGATTACGCGTCAGAAGATAATCGTCCTTACGTTGGTAGCAGCCAAACGAATTCAGTTTTGGAGTTAGCTTTTGGTTATAACGGTACGGAACGTCTTTTAGGGCAAACAACAGGAAATGCAAGAGCTGGAATGGGCGGATTTGGAGAACAAGGAAGTGTTCAGGCATCAAAGAATATATCAATTTCTGACGACTCAGAAAGTGACGATGCTCAAGGGATACCTCCGTCAATGAACGGAAATAATCAGCCGCCGCAAATGCCTCAAAATCAAGGGGATGGTGGACCTCCAGGAAACAATAATTCAAGAGGGCCACAAGGAAGTGTAGGACCTGGAGGTAGCCAAAGTATGAATATGTTTGGAACAGGTGAAGCAGGTCCACTTCGATTATTTCAGTCGGCTTTATCTGGGCAAATTAGCTGGATGTTGCCTTTTGCATTAATGGGAATTTTAGCGGTAGCACTGACCGCATTTCGTGAGCGAAGAAAGAAAGAATGGCAAGAAGCGATGTTTTGGACTGCATGGCTGGTTCCAGTAGCCGGGTTTTTTAGCGTTGCGGGATTTTTTCATCACTACTATTTAATTATGCTTGCTCCTCCAATTGCCGCTTTGTGCGGGATTGGCTGGAGTGCAATGTATCGCTTATACAAAGAGCGTAACGATTGGAAAAGTTATTTACTACCCGCAGCAGTGGGGGTTACTGTCATCTTTCAAACGTATATTCTAGGCTCTTATACAGAGCAAATTGGAAGCGTATGGATGTATACATTAGGTATTGTAGGTGTAATACTGACAGTTGCTTTTGTTATACTGAAGAGTCACGACATAGCTAGAAAAAGACTGTCAATTATCAGTTTATGTATCCTTTTGATAGCGCCAATGTATTGGTCTGTGACTCCTATCCTTTACGGTGGAAATAGTGTACTCCCCGAATCAGGGCCGCAGCTTAGCAACTCAATGAACAGAGGTGGAATGTTTAGCTCAAACGTGAATAGCGAGCTTCTTTCATACCTTCGCGAAAATAATACGGGAGAAGAGTACTTATTTGCGACGTTCACAACCGTTACGGCCGCACCTTATATTATTGATGCTAATGAAAGCGTCATGGCATTAGGAGGGTTCAACGGTACGGACCCTATTCTAACAACGAGTGAGCTAGAGGGTCTTGTAAAGAAAGGGAAGGTTAAATATTTTTTACTGAGCGGGGATAACTCAGGAAATAGCGAACTTGTTAAATGGATTAAAATTCATGGTGTCGAAATTTCACAAGAACACTATTTAAGTGAAGAAGACCAAGGGAAGAATAATCTTGGTATGGATCGAGGTTTTGGTAGTAGAAACCAAGAGGCGCTTTATAAAATAGAAATATAGAATGAAGTAAAGGTACGAGGTGTCAAATTTTTTATGTCAGTCTTTTTTTATCAGTGGTAACACTGATAAAAAAAGACTGGAGTTGATGAAACATGATGGGTGCACTTAAAAATCATCGAGATGAACAAGTGATGGTTTCTGTAGAAGATTTAGTTCCTGCCAATCACTTTTTGCGTACAATTGAAGCGACAATTGATTTTAGCTTTATTGAAGAAAAGCTTCTTCCTTTCAGGAGCTGAAAGAAATAGGGCAATGTGAAAAAGACGGAGTGCAGCGCGCAGACCTCTTTATTTTAATCCTTCCAGGAGGAAAGGGAAGTCATATTGGGCAATTGCGTTTGAAAAGAAGGTCTATTTGTACAGTGAAAACAGCGGGTTAAATGATCTTCAAAACACAAGTGCTTTTTATCACCTAGACAGAGTTGACAAGTTTATGGGAACGCTTGAAGAGTTTTTTCACTATTTAATGAAATGTGAGGTGGCAACCCATGTCTGAAATTACATTTTTAGCATCATATAAGCCATTTATTATTCCTGATGAAATCGAAGAATACAACAAAAAAACAAACTTTGAAGGAATAGAGGACTTAATATATTTAGCTGTTTTTGATTTAAAAGATACGGGCTGGTATGAAGAAGTAGGCGGATTGTTTACACTGCCGTACTTATATGAAATCCGTGGTGCGGACAACCGTTTATTTTTACTGTACCTTGAAAAGTATATGGAAGAAGGAGATGTATTAGAGCTATGGCACCTTCCTAATCAGCATGCTTCTTCAGAATATGAAAGGCGTCTACTGTCTGCTGCTGAACCAATCAAGATCAATGTGGGTAGCTTGACTTATGAAAATCAAAAAGGGGTGTATCACTTGAATGAAAAAAAGTGGGTTGAAGAACTAAGTCACCGTAATTTTCTTACACCGTATGGGATTACAACAATTGTGAAGTATTAAATTATCAAAAAGTATGTTTTAAACAATCAAATGTCACTAAACAACTCTTTATCTTCAATATCCCCACATAAAAACAAAAAAAGAGGGCATAGATAAGTGTACGTTCTATAGAGGGGGATTTTCATGAGTAAGGAACAGTATTGGCAAACGATTCATAAAACCCAAGATAAATTAAATCGTTTATTTTATGATTATTGGAAGCAGTATTCAGACTTTGGAAACTGGCAGTTTTGGACTGTTTTAGCATTAGCAGTATTACCGCTTGTGTTACTTTGCTTTACAGTAGATAGAAAGCGCATATTTGAGCTCTTTTTCTTTGGGTACACGGTGCATATCCTATGGACTTATATTGATATTGCGCTTGGGGGTAGTAACCATCTTATACATACGTATTTTCTAATTCCGATATTACCAAACGCATCTAACATCACCGCTTCTGTACTTCCAGTTGGCTTTTTACTTCTCTATCAATATTGTACAAACCATAATAAAAACTTTTATATTTATACCATTGTACTAAGCGCGCTCTTTGCTTTTGGTTTAGCACCGTTAGAGAAAAGTGTAGGGTTAATTGAAGTGCGTAAGAGTATGAATTTATTCTACGTGTTTTTAATTGACTTAGGTGTTGTTTACTTTGCTTATTGGCTTACAAAATGGCTGTTAAAGATCCAAAACAAAGAGCAAGCTATAGATTAAATAAAAAAGAATGTTGAGTACTCAACATTCTTTTTTATTTAAGAGGTACAAGTTTTACCAACTTTTAAGCCAAAGCTGCCAGCGTAATCGCAATTCCGTTAAAAACGCCGTGGATAATCATTCCAGGTACCACAGAACCTGTTTTTTCATAAACCCAGCATAGAATACCGCCAGATATAAAATTAACTAGCAATGTATTGTAGGTTGGCAAATGAGCCAGCGTAAACAATACCGAACTGATAAGAGTAGCAGGGAGCACGCCCCATCTTCGAAACCAGCGATATAAAAAACCTCGATAAAAAATTTCTTCATAAACAGGAGAGACAATGCTAGCTGATATAAAACCAATCATGAAATTCATAACGGTTAAACGTGATTGAAGGCTTTCAGTTTTTTTGTTACTTGTACCAATACCCAGCAGCTCCATTGCTAGAACGGCCATGATACTTATAATAATTAATAGAAGAGTTAGCCAAACAATACTTATCCAAGCTCTTGGAGGGAACGCTTTTAGGCCTACTTCTTTCCAAGAAAGGTGGTTGGGCTTTAAGGCTACTACGTAAACGCCTAATGTGAAAAGGATGGCCATCAGCAATCCTGTTAATGTACCAGCATATAAATCATTTTGTAAAATAGCGTTCAGCTTTTTTTTGAAAAGGTATTCAATTAAAACAGGTATAACAATAAACACAAGACCTAACAATAGCGTTAGTTCTCTCCGACTCCATATACGCTTATTCCAATTCATTTCTTCAACTCCTAAATAATGGATGACTTTATGTATATTAGCTGTATATGGAAAATATCCTTTTTTAATTTTGGGTGAGGTTATTGCTTTGCATGGATGTTTTTTTCTGCTAGGGTAATACAAAAGCACAGGAGTGTGATGATATGCAAAATCGTAGTGTATATAATCCATTAATTATTGATGTATCTCATCATCAAGGGGAAATTGATTGGGAACGAGTGGCTCGAGCAGGAGTGCAAGGTGCATATATTAAGTTAACAGAAGGAAAAACATTTACAGATCCAAGGGTATATGAGAATTATGTTGAAGCTAAGCGAGTGGGTTTGCTTGTCGGCTTTTATCACTATGCACACTGTACCAACGACCCTAAACAGGAAGTGGCTTTCTTTTTGCAGCAGCTGCAGTCAATGAAGTTTGATTTTCCCCCATGCTTAGATTTAGAAGTAAATAAAGGGAAAAATGCTGAGTTTGTCTCTAGATTTGGCCGAACGTGGCTAGAAGAAATGGAGAAAAATACTGGTGTACAGCCTTTGTTATATAGCGGGTATCACTTTGCTAAAACATACTTCACAAAGGAGCTTTCCTATTATCCTCTTTGGATTGCTCGCTATAGTAGCAGTAACCGAACGGAAGGATTTGATTGCCCGGGAAACCTATTTACTTGGTCAGAGTGGACCATGTTTCAATTTACCGATCAGGGGAAAGTTGACGGGATTTCAACGTATGTCGATTTAAATGAAATGAACGCTGCTTTTTTTCAGTATGTCAAGGAGTCGAAGCCAAGCTTACTAAGTACCGTAAAAACGTCTTTTCAACAAATGAAAAGTCAATTTGTGAAAAGTTCTAATCCGTCTCTACCGTAAGCCCGAAATATAAAAAATAGCGCACCTTCACGGTACGCACGACGAACGGCCAGCTAACTGAATTTTTTTCAGTTAGCTGGCTATTTTGCACATGTGGCTTGAATATTCTCTGACCATGGCATGTAATTATGTAAAATCTCAGGGTGTTGATGAAACGATATATTAGGTAATTCCGTCATCAGCTTTACCAAGTACTGATAAAAATCAATTCCGTTTGCTTTGGCCGTTTCAGCCAAACTCAA
>NZ_LWBK01000067.1:0-14572 GCF_001614195.1 Bacillus sp. VT 712
TCACTAACACTAAAGAGCCAATTTTTTCGACCAATGACATTGGGGCGGATGGCGTTTTCGGCTGGATTATTATCAATCTCAATGCGGCCATCGTTCAAGAATGCTCTAAGCCCATTTGCTCGATTCAACGTATATTCAGCTGCCTTTGCGAGGGCATTTTTTCCGTAGAATGGTGATGTTTCAATCCAGTTAAGAAATTTGTCAACGATTGGCTTCGAGTATTTTTGGCGTTTTTTTCTGCGCTTGCTCGGAGACAAATGTTTAAATTTCCTTTCTAGTCGATATAATTCATCACAATACTTCACACCAACTTGGCCATTCTTACTGTCGGCTTTCAACCAATAACGACGAACATGTGCCCAACAATTTGCGAAGGTAATTCCGCCAATCTTATCATAGGCAGAGTAACCATCACAAATAATTGTACCGGAATACCCCTCCGTGAAACTTTCAAGGACGGACCGAGCCCGTGATAAAGAGCTTTGAAATAGAATAATCAAGGGACCTTGGCTTGGCACACTTCGATATACCCAGTTATAGGCATTGGATTGACCAGATTTCCCATCAGAACGATGAATAATTTGGGAATACGTTTCGTCGACATGTAGAACAGACTTAAACATCATCAACTCTTTCATTCGTTTATAAATAGGTAGTAGCCAATCATGTGCTGCATGTATGACCCAATTAGAAAGATTTTTATCATTCGTATCTAGACCATAACGTGACCATTCCTTGACCTGGCGGTAAAGGGGTAAGTATTGCGCAAATTTATCATAGATGACTTTCGCAAGCACGCTAGGGCTTGCGATGCTACGTTGAATCGGTGGCTGTGGTGCTTTTCCACGCTTAATTTGTGCGGATTGTGATGCTTCACTTTTGCAGTTCCTACATTCGTAGGCATGTTCAATATGCTGTACTTTCATCATTTTTGCGGGAATAAATGTAGCTTCTTCACGGACAACCGTTCCGCCGATTTCAACCATTTGATGTTGACAACAGTCACAGATGGTATTGTCTGGATGATGATGGATCACTTCTATTTCTACATCATCTCGCAATGAATCATTTCTCTTTTTCTTCTGGATGTTTCGAACAACAGTATAAGAAATCGTCTGTTGGCTTTGTTCTTCTGTGTGCTCAGAATCAGTAAAAGACGGGTCATCCTCAAATAAGGACACTTGCCCGTCGGGCGTATTGTATTTGGATTTTTCTGTTTTAGAGCCATATAAGAGTTTTGTTAAATGTTGAAGTTGTTGCGTCAACGATTCAATCTGTTTCAATGATTGATCCAACTTTTTCGATAACTTTTTATTTTGTTGATTCGAATGAGCTAATTGTTCTTCAAGCAGTCGAATTAATTTCTCATCTTTACTTTTGTTATTAGAAGAAGCGTTCGACACAACATTCACTACTTTCCGTTCAGTTTCGTTCCTCCTATTATAATCAATTTGAATAGTGAAATAAAGATAAAAGTACCAACTTGAACGCTTGAACGATTTTAGAACGCGCCTTTTAGTGATGGTTGAATGGCTTTTGGTTGCTGAATGGATAACCCTTCAAGTAACCATCGGAGCTCCTGTTGTGAAAGATTACGTACTTCATTTTCATCTTTTGGCCATTGAAGTTTTCCACTATCTAAACGCTTATAAAGCATGGCGAAGCCATCGCCATCAAAATACAGACATTTGTAGCGATCTTTACTCCATCCTGAAAATAAGAAAATGGAATCGCCATATGGATCAAGTTCGAAAGAATCTTGAATCAGTGTGGCAAGCCCGTCTATGCCTTTTCGCATATCGGTCTTTCCGCAAATGATGTAGATATTTTTCACACTTGTATAATCGTATTTCACAGATGTTTCAACTCCCTCATAACGGTTTGGATAACGTGCTCACCTACGCCGCCATAGAAGGATATTTCCGCGTTTGCCGTTTTGATCGTGCAAATGCTTATTGAAGGATCTTTTGAAGAAGTGGATGATAAAGAATGTTTAGTATCTGGGTGTAGTGTGACGGGGACAATCGTTAATTTTTGTTGTGGCATAAGACATGCACCTCCTTTGATTCATACATGTATCGTACCAGAAGGTGCTGCGTGTTTATATGCGTTGTTTGAATGGGGGCTTACAGAAGAATACAAGAAGGAAGAGAATTAAACTCTTCCTTCTTGTATTCTTCTTTTTTTCAGTACTAGTATAAGTATGTCCAAGATTTATAGACTACTGGCAATAGACATGAAATTAAATCACCGGAATCGGTGATTTAATTTTTACTCCATATAGAGTTAAAAGCATCATACAACTCTATGGTTCTAGAGTTAATTTCCGAAGAAGTCCATTTATCGTTCTCACCAATTTTTTTATTTTGAGGTATGTCACTCTTGGAATACTCTTGCTTTTTATCATTAAAATCTTTATTTTTAGCTGTTGAGTTTAAAGAACCTAATAGAACAGTTATGTTACCTATTGCATAGGTATGTTTTTCTCTGATTTCATCATCAAAATCTTTTAGCCACTGGCTTTCTAGCTTTGGATTCTTAGGTAAAATATGTTCAAGAGTAATTTGCATTGTATCAGGGTTTATTTGTAACTCAGAGTTTGCATTATTGTATATTTCTCTTAAAATGTGACGAAATATAACTTCATCATTACGTGTATTAATTAGTTTTGAGTTAAAACGTTCTAAAAGTATATGGTCACTTAGCATCATAGAATGTATCTTTTGCAATATATCCTCAAGGGAAGTTATTATTTTATCATAAATAGTTTTGGCTAAATCTGGATAGAATTTCTCTAATGTATTCGCAGGTTCTTGACCAATAAATATATTTCGGTACTGCAACTTAGTAATTGCACTAAGAACTTGATTAATTTCTTTTAAAGTATAACCACGTATATCCATGGATGCAATTACGGGTTTGTATTGCATTGCTTTAGTTATCTTTAATGAATTAATATGTTTTGAAAATTCAATTTGATCAGACTCGATCCCATCAGTTCTTTGACGTGGGGAATCCATACATAAAAACGATTTAGAGGCAATTTCAAGTTCAGATAATACAGATTTAGCATTGAGTATGTTTTCAATATTCTTTTTTAAGCTGATTTTATTAAATAAATTCTTTTCTTGTGTTTTTCCATTAAATGCATTCACATAGGTAGATAAAAATTTATTTTTATTAAGTCCGTCTGTGTTAGATTCAATTGTTTCCCACGTTGATTTTATCGTGTCTTCACCTAATACTCTTACTAGAGAATTTTTAAGTACATAAAAATCAGCAAGCTGTAACCCAGTACTATTTAATGTATCAAACATTTTAATTGCAATTTCTTCACTTGAAGTTTCAAGTAAGATGAGCATTACATTGTCTACCATATTCTTAACTATAGTTCTTAATTTCTCAAAAGTGGGTGTTATTCCTAATTTTTCATTTAGTAACCCTTCAAATATCTCATAATTAGTCTTCATTGATTTTTCATAGTCTGTCAAAGAAATATCATCTGGAATTTTTAAACCTTTAGAGATATAATCTCTGAATATGTTATTAGCACTTTCTTTTTCAAATATAATCTTGTAATTTACTGAATCATTGGACCAATCTTCAGTATAAACGAAGTCACTAGTAATACTGTTTGCAATAGAGTCACAACCTATTTCTCTAAGTTTTTTTATAAGAGTACAAATGATCAAAATAACACTAACGCTTCTTTGCTGTCCATCATAGATATATTTATTGTTACCTTCTTCGTAAACAGTTATAAAATTTAAAACATGTTTTTCATCTGGATTGGAGTGAACTGAATAAAGGTCATTAAACAAGCGAATTGCTTGATCTTTTCCCCATTCATATGGCCTTTGGCTATATGGAATACATAGTGTTCCGTTTGAAAGACTTAAATAGTGTTTTAGTGTAATACTTTTTGCCTCTAGTAATTTCATCAACATTTCCTCCAAATATATAAAGCTGTATATTTATTATTATTGTATCTCAAAAGTACTAGATTATATAATTAAATAAATTTTTTTATTACGTAATTCAACGGCTTAATATTAAAGTTGTTAAAGATTAATAATGTTGGAAAGTGAAAAAGACACATTGGAGTAAGGGTTAATTGTATATCTGTCTATATAGACAAGAGTAAACAACATTAATAAAGCCACTTATTAAACGTTATTGGTGAATTTGTATGTAAAATACCAACATATATTAAACTCTGTTTTATGATTTGAATATCGCTTTAGTTGTTGCATTGCCATATAGATAGGTTTTTATATTTAGTATGTTTTAAATTTTAAAAAATATCCTATTAGTTTATTTTAAACTCATTTCACTCTTCTGCTAGGAAAGTTACATCTTCAAAGAGTTGGTCTTGATGGAGTAAAAGTCGTGAGACTAATAGCATAGCTTCATTGGATCTTATACAAAAGTCTACGATTTTCCAACAATAAAGACAAATTAAGCCAAATAAGATAAAATATACATACGTAAAAACTCATAAACAGTTGTAGGAGGAATTTACTTGTTAGAAACGATTTCAAATGACTATCAAGGCTTATATAATTCTTATTATCAAAGAATTAAAGAAGAGGTAGAGGAAATAAAAAATAAATTTGAATATAGTAAGAAAAGTCAGGCTTTTGCTCATTGGTACCTTTTTAATATAGAGGGGATTAATGAAAATATTGTTGAAGAATCAATTACTGATGGTCATAATGATTGGGGAATAGATGCAATTATAATAAATAACGAAGAAGATAGGGTTAACTTGTATCAATTTAAATTCCCAGATAAAGAGGGGAATATTTCAAAGAAGATTACACAAGAAGACATTGCAAGTTTCTTAAGAGGGTATAAATTTTGTTCAAGTGGTAAGCCACCCCTTAATGCTAATGAAGATTTAATAAAAAAAATTGCAGAGGTTGACGAAAGTAACATTTTTTCATTTAAATTAACTTTTGTTTCATATACTGAAGGTTTAAGTGAAACAGCAGAAATAACTTTAAATGAAGAGTTAGAAAAGATAATTGGGACAGGCAATACATTAGAATGGATTCTACTAGATAAAAAGGATGTTACAAATATAATTTATGAAAAAGGAAAGTTAAGGGAGGATTTTACCGTTACTCTCACTCAACATGGTACAAGTACTGGAGTTTTAATGGACGAGGATTCCAATACTTATACTATACATGCCTCACTTAGAGAATTAGCTGAACTGTGTGAAAAGTACCAAAATATTATTTTTGATGAAAATGTAAGACTTTTTCATGGTGTTGATAACAAATTTAACCAAGGTATAATCAGTACTGCTACAGGATCAGATGTTAGCCATTTTCATCTTTACAATAATGGTATTGTTATTGTTTCACCTAAGGTAGTAAATGCAGAGTTTAAAAAGATCATAAAGATAGATAATGCTATGGTTGTAAATGGATGTCAAACGATGAATAGTTTGTTAGAAGCAAAAAAACAGGGTTTGTTAAAGGATGGATTAGTACAAGTTACAATAATAGAGATCACAGATCCAGTGATTAAACAGAATATATCTATCTTTCTAAATTCTCAGACAGAGATAAAAGATAGTTACTTAATTTCTAATTTACCAATAGTTAGGACACTTGAGGATGATTTAAGTAGATTAGGTTATTTCTTTGAAAGACAAGCTAATAAACTAGACTTACTGAAGAAAAGATTAAGTAGAAAAGAAAAAACACAATTACTTGGAGTTAATAATAGTAAAGCCATCGAATTAGATTTAGCTATTCAACTTCAAGCTAGCTTTTATGAAAATTTAGCACCAGTAGCTAAGTTGAATAAAGCAAAATTATTTGAGAAAAAGAACTTAGAAACTATACTTAAAAATATTAATGCTGAACGAGTTGCGTTTGTCTTTGAAATTTATAATAAATTCATGGAAAGAATAAGTGAATATAGAAGCTATAAAAGAAACAAGAAGAACAAAACTATTCTTAAATATCTTGGTATTAAAGCAAAGGAAATTAATGATTACTCTTTTTTAAATACAGGAGATTTCTTTCTAATATCAACATTTTCAGCAATTAGTCAAAAGAGGTTTGGGAAGCTTCCTATAATGGGGGAAAAAGGAAAAGTTGATTTCGATAATTGGTCTAATCAAGTTACAGCAGTATTTGATGAAATCTTTAAAGAAAGTGTCCAAATTATGTATGAGTCTCTGCTTGAGGACAAAAGTGGTAAGCAAATAGCTACATTAACTAAAAGTCAAGCATTTCATAAGATTTTGATACAAAAAGTAAATGAAAGATATAAAGTTTCCAACTAACAATATGAACAACAAGCCTCTAGTTTTATACTGGGGCTTGTTTAGTGGTTTAAAAGGAATAATAAATCGAAGAGGTTCTTAAAATTTGGGTAATCTCTATATTAGTAAGACATGTATCAGAACCAAGTAAAATAGCTACCGAACCAATAATATAAGCAGAAGCCATTGAAGTTCCTTGAACATAAATTTAAGAATTATCAACAAATGTACTAATTACTTTTTCTCCTGACGCCATTATATCTAATTTATTACCAACGTTATAAAAGCAAGGTTTTTAAATGACCGTTAACTGAACCAATTGCAAAAACACTTAGAAATTTAGCCGAATTGAATATTAAATTGCTATAAAACCTGATTCAGGTGTAAAAATGAGCTTAACCCGCAATTAATCTTTAAAGCTTGGACATACTGATACTAGTAATCTAAAAAAGCGCATGATCATTATAGAAAAGCAAAGTGTACATTATCAAACTGCTATTATTTTATTAATTGTGAGATGTCACTTACGGTAAAATCTTAGCTTCCGTGATCTAGTCGAAATGATGGAAGAAGGCGGACTATCTATTGCTCATACAATTATCGTGCGTTGGTTTCATCAGTATGGTTCCGAATTAAACGAGCGAGTACAGTGGTTTCTTAAGCCATCTAATGATTCTTGGAGAGTTAATGATATATATATAAAAGTCAAAGGTTAATGGATATACCTTTATCGTGCAGTTGATTAAGAAAGGAATACAATTCATTTTTATTTAAGCAAAGCAAGAGATCATAAAGCTGCAAAGTGCTTTTTTGGAACTAATTGCAACTTTTTATGTTTCCAACCCCAGTGTGATCACAGTATACAAGAATTCAACCTATCCTATAGCGATTAAAGAGTTAAAGAAAAAGAAAAAGAAAAAGAAAAAGATACCTTTAAGTACCCAAACGAGGTAGGTGAAATATCTTAATCACATTGTAAAGCAAGATCATCGTTTTATTAAAAGGATAGTTCGTTCGGTGTCAGGCTTGAAATCTTTTTGCACAGGTAAATCTATTCTTTTCAGAATAGAATTGATGCATATCATTAGAAAAGGACAACTTAATTTATCAAACAGATAGGTCCAAAATTGAGTGACGTTCATTCATTAACTATTTGGAATGTATGCATAAGAACATATTCCATTAGGAATTTAGATAACTCTTTCAAATAAATGCAATCTTTGTACCAGAACTTAAGGTTTTTAATCCTATAAATATGTTTAAGTAGGAATTATTTCTTTAAAGCTAATAAAAAAGGCTGTTGTTGACTTTAAACAACAACCTTTTGTGTTTTTTATGCTTTATTAATGATACAAACTCATCCCCCAAGTTCTAATATCATAAAAGCCAGAATCAATCCTTTCTTTTTCCCGAGTTAAATGACTAATTAAAGGTCTTGGATAGCGACTAGTCATATAATCAATTTGCACGTTATCATTTGGGCTGTTGAGAAGCACACAAAACATTGATCCATTTACATAGTCCATTCCTACACAATGTAGAAGCGAAAGTTGCTTTGTTCGAAAAACGAACATTAGCTGATACTGTTTTTCCATCATTATATTCTCCTATATCGAATTTTTATTAGGTATTCGTCAAATATATAAACGCGGCTACTCTAATTTATCGAAGAGTAATCAATATACCTGGTTCCATTTATAACTGCCTCAAATAAAAGTGAAATTTGCGGATTTTAGACGGAGCAGCATATATGCATCATATGTTCGAAAAAACAGACCACTTGCTTCTCAAAATGCTCACACATTTGCTCACATAATTATATTTTTGAGTTGATTTCATTTAACTGAGTTAATTTGTGAACTTGCCTAAAACCTTGATAAATCAAGCTTTCTTGATCTTGTTTAACTGAATTAAACTTGCTTGTTTTTAATGATTAAGATTGACAGGGAAGGGGTCGGGGGTTCAAATCCCTCACAGGTCATATTTAAATAATGAGGCTGGGACATAAGTAATTCAGCCAATGATAAACCTGAACGATTGAGAGTTTCTCACTTTTAATCGTTCAGGTTTTTTGGTTGATTGTGAAAACAATGTTGGAAACAGGGTGGAATGGAGCGTAGGACACTCGACTCCTGCGGGAAAGAGAGGGAAAACGGAGATCCCGCAGCGCAGCGAGGAAGCTCAGGTTCCTCCCCGCGGAAAGCGAGTGGCCGTAGCGCAATGGAACGAACGTGTTCAGACAAACCAAAAAGATTGGAACAGCTATTGTTCGTCTCTTGGAAGCAATCATTTTGTTATGTCCCAAACTCATTTTGTTTTGATTATCCCAACGAAATAAATACCAATTAGCAATGAAATATTTTACTACATTTTTAATGTTTTTACTGATATATGCAAAGTTAGCAATAAACTAATTAATAAATAATAAGGTTTACTTCAGTAAAATAAGGTATAGTATATTTGGTGAAGTAATTTTTAAAGGACAAGAAATGTAGGTGAACAAAGTGAGCAAATATCTATTGGATACCAAAGGCCAGATGGCTATGACAAAGTATCATGAAAAACAAAAAAATACTAAAGTTGATAAAAAGCAGCAACTTGAAAAACTTCGTGCGGAGTATTTGAAAAAGAAGCAAAATAGATGAATAAAATGAATGAAAACATAGGAAGATCAAGATCTTCCTATGTTTTTTTATTTGAAGTTCTTTTTAAAATTGATGGTAGGGGTTGTTATTCTCATAAATCTCAAATTCAGTAACAAGCAGGCCGTTCTTTTTAACACGGGACGAATCATTGGTCACCTAAGCATAACTGATTCCTTCCAACTCGGAATGTATACTTCTCCATTATACTGGACTTCACATATTGTTCTTAAACTGATTCTTCTTAACCTATACTCAATATTGTTTCTTATGAAAAACTGCTTATCATCATAATTTATAGAAGTAACGTTGATGTTTTGGTTGTTTAATAGGAATCTTAGCGTTACATCTTGTCCATCTTCATTTGCTTTTATAGTTCCTTTAAAAGGGTCTATTGTGATATTGAATTGTTCCGACAGCTCTTTGGCAAATAAAGCTACTTGAGATCCATTGAGTTCCCATGTTGTGATCAGTAAATCTAACAGCAATTTTTTTTGGTTTTCGAAATCCACAAAAATCACTCCTTTTCACTTTTAATAGTTACATAGGTATAGGAGACACTTATGATAGATATTAACTTTATCATTTCTTCTTCTGATTTCTCATTATTTTTGCTAGCGATTAGCCAGTTTGTACACATATCTTTGTATTTTAATACGTATTGTATCATGAAATTTCATATAATTTGAGGAATATTTAGTTTTTTGATCAACAAATTAGTATTACCATTAATTAACTTAAAAATAATTGATTTACAAAATAAAAAGAAATTCTTTTAGATAATCCATTCTTTTATACCACTATTGATATGGGATATCCCTTGTAAAAGGTAAATAAATAGTATGATTTTCATATGGCGGTATTAGATGATGTGTTTTTTAAAAAGGCAGTGCAACAAAAAAAACTTATTTTATAATTTATTTTGATATACTTATTTTTGCATAAAATAAGTATATATATTGCATTCTTCCATAGTAAAACATACCTGCACACTATAGGGCTAGTAAAGGGTTATTGGAAATTTTAAACAGATTCCACAAGAGGAACTTTCTACTTCAATCCATAATGAAAAACTATTTATATGAAATTATATGTATAAGAGATTACTAGTTGGGGAATAGTAGAAATAGAAACTTTTATATCGGAGGGAAATTCAATGAGCGAAAACAAAAACATTTTTTCTACGTTTGTTAGTGAAGATCAATTTGACCTACGTTCATATATTACGTACTTATTTATTAATGAGTGCGAGCAAGGTGAATCAACAAGCTAAATTAAATACAAAACTTAAGGTCAAACTGATTACGGATAAAAAGACTTCTCTCAAAAGCTGCCAACACTATGGGAATCGTAAAATCCAAAACAAACTGGTTTTTATAAGTAATAACTCTCGAATTAGCTATTAAACGAAAATTACATACGTATAGTTTCACTTTTAATGGCATTGTCTTTATTCTCTAAAAAGAAAGAGAGAATGATAAATAAGAGAGACACACAAGAAGGTTTGCTAAGGATGTAGGGCAAACATGGGTTGCACTTCTTCATCTACATCCATTGTCAATTCTACTTCAATAAAAAGCTCTCGACGCTTGTATATAAAGTATAAATAGATATAAATAAAAACAGCCAGCCAAAACCTTTTTTACAAGCTTATCGTCGTCAAAAAGAAGACCACTTAAAGAAAATGAAGGAAAAAGAGAAGCAATTCAGCTTCTCTACGGATATAGAGAAAACCTATATTCAAAAAGCTGCATCTCTAGTAGGTCAAAAGGTTATTACCTTTGAAGATATTACAGCACGCCACGAAGAGTTACGCAAAATGAGTGACCGTCATGATCCTATTGAACGACACCTTCATGCACAACAACAGCAATTCCTAAACGTAAGCAATTATTATGATCGTGTGAGCGATTTAGAGCGTGAAATCGGGCAGAACGAAGAAAAAGTAGAAGAACTTAAGAAGTCCCTTAATCCGTTTAAACTCAAAGAGAATAACATGATGAAACGACGTCATCTTGATAAAATTTCTGATTTAGAAAGTAACAAAGAAAGCTATGAAAGCAGCATTCAACAACATAAAGAAACGCTTCGTTTTTCAACCAAAGAAGAGTTCTATCAGCGTTATCAAGAATTCTCTCAAAAGAAGGAAAATCGACTCAATCAAATTACGTATGAGAAAAAACAAATTCAAGTCGAAACAAGAGTACTATTACAAGCTGAAGAAGCGATTAAACAAGCCAAAATCTGTGAGATAACCTCTCATTATCCAGATCTCAAAACAGCTGGAAAGTATCTCACCTATAGCAATGCATTAAAGCTGGAACAGTATCACGATATTGCTCAACAGAATCAGTTTAGACTATCTAACATCAAACAAAGTCTAGATGCTAACCAAAAGAAGCTAGACGAGTTCAAAAAACATCAGAAAATGGTTCGTATAGAGAAAGAACATGTGTCAACTATGAGTAAAGAAGTAGAAAAGCTCAGCAATGTGGAGAAAAAGCTTGATGAATTAGACAGGAGCCCAAGAGAAAAAGCCAAACGGCTTGTCTCAAAAAAAGCTCGTCAAGATTATGAAGAATTGCAAAGTGAAGCTAAATATGGACGTGAAAATCTAAAAAAACTCGGCTACAAAGGACAACAAGATTTACAACAACAACAAAGTCGTATGAACACAATGGAGAAAACAGTCGTCCCATGGCTAGAAAAAGAAATAAAAACACATGAAAGCAACATAAATGCACTAAATACGATTTTTAATGCTATACAACAAGCTACTCGTAGCCAAGAGCAAGCTCAACAAAGACATCAATTGAGAAGAATGAGAAGCACAAATATAAATAGATCGAAAAACCAAGGGCCAGATTTTAGCCGTTAAATAGTAAAAAAATTGCCTTAAGGCAATTAGAAACAACTTAAAGTTGTTATTGCTTCTAGAAGACACACTTTATATGTTAAATTTCGGTGATTTTAGACTCCGTAGATGAATTTCTTTAAGTCTTAAGAATTACAATAAGATTCCTGATTTTTGAACATTCCTAGTAATTTATTTTTAAATTGCTAGGAATGCAATTCACCCTCTTTAATTTCTGGTAGGATAATACATATAAAGTATATTTTAGGGGTTGGGGGATTTTATAGAGATGCCATTTATGAAGAAAATTAGACTTTCCGTATTTACGATTTTAACTGCTGGTGTATTACTTACATCTACTGCTTTTGGAACACATTTAAATGTAAACGCAGCAGAAAATACGGAACTATCTAAAGCAGAACAAGAAGAACTTAATACCGTATTAGAGCATTTAGAATTTAATAAGGACGATACTCAAATTACAATTGTTAATGAAGATGAATTAAAAGATGACCTCAATGATTCTACTGTTTACAATCAATTAGAAAGTTCAGTTGAACAGCTTAATAATATTTTAAAATATGTAAAATTTGATGAAGATGAGAACCAAGTAGTCATTGAGAATAAGGACAAGGTAAAAGATGACCTTGATTCTACTGCATATAATCAGTTAACAGCTACAGTTGAACAGTTTAATGAGATTATAGATAGTCCAGAGGGTAAAGAGTTACAAGAACAGATTTTTAAAGAATTAGGCGAAACTAAATCATCTTCAAATACAGTTTCTATTCAAGGAATTAGTGGTTGTGGAGCAACTTCAATCGCTGGCTTTGCTCATACTGCTGCTTTTAGTGGATTAATGACTGTGGCAGGAGTAAGTGGACCTGCAGGTTGGGCTATTGGAACTGGAGTTGGAGCTGTATGGCTAGGCGCTAGTGCTGCTGCTGGCTGTTTATCATAATAGGGTGGTGATCACATGAATCCTGATAACACTTTTAAAGAGTTTTTAGGCGGTAAAATAGATCTTTTTGCAAGAGGGTCTTTTCAGATGTTTACTTTTTTGATTCTATTCTCTCCACTTTTCACACATATGTTTAAGGAAAATGTTTTACTTTATGTAATGTTTTCTTTACTGATTACAATCAATAATTTAGGAGTAGAATTCTTCTCCATCAAAAAAAGAGGCCCTGAACCTAAAAAATATATGCTGCTTTTTCTGAGTATTAGTTTACCTATTGATATTTTGTTACTATGCTTATTCTATGTTTTAGGTTAACTGATTAAAGAAGCCATTTATTAACTAATAGGTGGCTTTTTTGTTACCACAATGTCTATTACAGTAACAGAAAAACCAACCTTTAGAGCTCACAGGTTGGTTTTTCTGGTTTTTAGATTTTATATCTTATACATTTGTAGTTAACATAAAACGTATTTATCGGAAATCTAAATATAAAAATAAAGTCTCTCTAAGAAGCAGAGGCTTATTAGAGAGACTTTAAAACTGTATACATTAAATTGAAC
Source organism: Bacillus sp. VT 712 (assembly GCF_001614195.1). Lineage (NCBI taxonomy): Bacteria > Bacillati > Bacillota > Bacilli > Caryophanales > Bacillaceae > Bacillus > Bacillus sp. VT 712. The sequence goes on from NZ_LWBK01000067.1 coordinate 13,301, forward strand.
TAGTCTTTAGAACCATTGCATAAATACAGGTGTCTCTCAAGTCTAGCCCATCAGCTGATACACCATCATTTTCTAAAATACCTTCTAACCTAAATCCTAGTCTTTCAGGTATAGCACGACTTTTAATATTACTTGAGTCGCATCTGATTTCTAACCTTTTAGCTCCTAATTCTTTTAAAGCAAAATTCATAATTCCTTCAACAGCTTCAGTCATGTATCCTTTATTACTAAAACGAGAGTTAATCCAGTAACCAATTTCAAACTTGGGAACATTCCAATTCATCCGATGTAAACCAGAAGATCCAACGAATTCACCCGTCTCTTTGAGAAAAATTAAAAGCCTTAAATCTTCTCTTTGTAAAAATTCTGTATGAGATTTTCGAACATTTATTTCTGCTTCTTCTATGGTTTGCTTGTTTTTGGAAAAAGGCATCCATGGTTTTAATTCTTCAATAGATTCATTTATTGCTTGAGATACAACTTTTCCATCACCAGGAAGAGGAAGTCTTATAAAAAGCCTTTCAGTATAAAATTCTTTAGGGAAATCTAATAACAGTGGATTCATTTAAGCACTCCCTAACTTTTCTTTATTTGTTAAAATCAGTATATATTATTAATGAAAAAATGCAAAGAAAGCATGTATATGATATACAAGGTTAGTTAACATAATCACTCTTTCCGGAACACACAAAAAAAAGAACCCTTATGGGAGTAGGGTTCTCGATGAGGCCTTGTTTCTGATTTATGCAGCTTTTTATACATCCTTGACGCGTAAGGGTTTTATACAAGGGCGTAACCCAAACAAATGTATAAAAAGTGCACCTTTTATACATATGCTTTACCCTCTAAATAATTGATTTTTTAGTTAGATATGATATATTAAATGTCAGACTATTTTTTACAAATTGCATTTTTATCATGTCGTTTAACTCTTTAAATAAAAAACTGTCTCTTCTTTACTGGAGACAGTTTTTTATTTTGCCATCTTTTCACTGGACAAATTATAAAATCATATTATATTGTGAGGGTGTTGCAAAACTAAAATAAATATGCAATGTTATGAATCAGAAAAACTAGCTGAACATGCAACAGATAGCGATTTTGTCCATACCAACGAGGCTGCTCCAACCCTTGATCTTTTAGTTTACTAAACTGTTGTTCAATTTTTCCACGCTCTTTCATCAATTGTCTGCCAAACGTTGTTTGTAAAAAAGTTGATAGTACACGACGATGAGAAATTTTCGTCTGTTTCCCTTTTCGTGGATTGAGTGG
>NZ_LWBK01000068.1:0-11828 GCF_001614195.1 Bacillus sp. VT 712
ACCCGACCACGATCATCTACAAAGCAAGCAAAATGTTTTCGCTTGGCAATGTCAATTCCTACTACGAGTGTATTCTCGGTGACTTGATTTATTTTCTGATTTTGTTTAAAATCCACTTTGGAGGCCTCCTTGGTTAACTAAGTTAGGGGTCAATTCGCGCTATGATTTGACACCCCGTATCATACCAAGAGGGCTCTTTTTTGTTCAAGTCCCCGAAAATCCTTCTAACAGGAATGCTCCTTATAAGCTCTTATCTATATACGTATGAAGAAAAAGCTTGGGCTACGTATAGAAAATAAAAAGCTCGCAAAAAGATGTTTGCGAGCTTTCGTTTGGATTTATTTAGTTTCTTCTTCTAATGTTTCTTCCATTTCAACGAAAGTACCTTGAACTTTCGTTGAAGGATCTTTTGTTAACAAGCTGACAACGACGACAGCTAAGAAGCTTAGTACGAAACCAGGAATCATTTCATAAAGTGCTTCGCTTAATCCAGGTACGTTTACCCAAATTAATACCGTAGCAGCCCCAACAATCATACCGGCAAGAGCACCCCAACGAGTCATCTTCTTCCAGTATAGACTTAGTAAAACTGCAGGGCCAAATGCTGAACCGAACCCGGCCCATGCATAACCTACAAGACCCAAAATCGTATCATTTGGATTTAATGATAAGAGAATACCAATGATTGCGACACCTAGTACAGATAGACGTCCTACTAAGACAAGTTCTTTATCTGTTGCTTTGCGACGGAAAAACGCTTTATAAAAGTCTTCCGTAATAGCACTTGATGTTACAAGTAGCTGAGACGAAATTGTACTCATGATTGCAGCAAGAATCGCTGCTAGTAAGAACCCTGTAATAAATGGATGGAACAATACTTGTGCGAATTTAATAAAGATTGTTTCTGGATTTGCTAATGTGGTTGCAGTTTGGTCAACATAAGCAATACCAATTAATCCAGTAAACATTGCACCGATAATGGAAATAATCATCCATCCCATACCGATTCGGCGAGCTGGTTTTAACTCTTTAATAGACGAAATAGCCATGAATCGAACAATAATGTGAGGTTGCCCAAAGTAGCCAAGACCCCAAGCTAAGAATGAGATAATTCCAACAACCGTTGTACCTCTAAAGAAATCTAAGTACGCTGGGTCAATGTCACGAACTACATCAAACGTTGTTCCAACACCGCCTAATTCAGTAAACGCTACAATCGGTACAAGAACAAGAGCGATAAACATAATAATACCTTGTACAAAGTCGGTTAAACTTACCGCTAAAAATCCACCGAATAGTGTATAAGCAATAACAACACCTGCTGTTACAAATAAACCAATTCGATAGTCTAAACCAAACGCAGACTCGAATAATGTACCACCGGATACCATTCCAGCAGAAGTATAAAGAGTGAAGAAGACAAAAATAACGATGGCTGATACTGTTCGAAGAACTTTGGATGTATCATTGAAGCGGTTTTCAAAATAATCTGGGATTGTAATGGAGTCATTTGCTACTTCTGTGTACGTTCGAAGACGCGGAGCAACAATTAGGTAATTTAGGTAAGCACCGATTGTTAAACCAACGGCAATCCATAAACTAGATACTCCTGTAGCATACATAGCACCTGGTAAACCCATTAACATCCAACCACTCATGTCAGATGCACCAGCTGATAGGGCTGTTACAGCAGGACCAAGTCCACGACCACCTAGCATATAGCCTGAAATGTCATCAGTAGATTTTTTATAAGCATACCAACCGATAGCCAGCATCCCTATAAAATAAATTGCTAGTGAAATAAATAAACTAATATCCACAATATCTCTCCTTTTTCTGTTTTTATATATGACTTGTGGAAAATCGTGTCATATAAACAGCTTACGGTTTTTTAAGCTAACAAACTTTTCCCAGAGTATCAAGTTATTAAACACGAATTTTTTGAAATGAAACCCGCTTGATTACATAAATAAAGCCGATGAAACCGCTTACTAAATAAAAATAAAGTAAAAATATTATGAATATTAAAACATGTATTTATTCTTTAAAAATTAGAATAAATTACCAATAAAATTGTTGCTTTCTACTATTTAATATGATGCCTTTTGATTAAAAATATGTACACGTTCTAAAACAAAAAAAAGGCCAATTTGGCCTTTTTTAATTAACGATTGTTCGGAAATACTCGGCGTACTACTTCATTAAATTCGTTGATAATGCCGGTAATTGGATGTCCATCTTCCAACTTGTTAACATAACTATTCATGCGATCAACAAAATCTGGGTTTGTTGAAACATATACTTCTTGAATGTTGTTGTTAGATTTTTTAACCTCATCAGCAATTTTTGTTTCCATTTCTTTTGTTAACTTGCCTTCTTTTTTATCTTCTAAAACTGCTGCAACATACGCATCACGATTCATTATAACAACGTTTGCATTTTTCACTTCACTTAATGCATTTACTCGATCGGCTGCACCGTTTGCTACTTCCATGCGTGATTCAGCATATTGATCACGCTTTTTTTCTTGCGTTACGTCAATTCATATTGTTATCCATTTCATTTTCATATGAAACGTTGCGGACCGTATCGTCATTAATGAGGCCATCTTTTCCTTGGTCTGTAGTGTTACAACCAAATAATGATAAAATTGTTGCGAAACTAACTGCTACAAAAAGTGATTTTTTTATCATGTCTCATTCCTCCTTGTGAAATAATTTTCGTTCGTTAGCTTTCATTAAACGAGGTGAAAACATACATAGAAATTTGAAATAAGCTTATACTAAGCCAAAAAGGAGTGGTAAAAATGAACCGTGGAATTGAAGAAAGCTTATTGATTATACGAAGCGAAACAGGGAATGAACATGAGAAAACAACCTTTGCTTTAACAGAAGTAGAAGCACGATTGTTATTTGAAACGCTACAAAATAAGCGTAAAGAAGTCATCGATGAAGATTTAGACAATATGCTTACATAATAGAGAGGTGAGAGCCGAACCGGTTGATTCGGCTTTGTATTCTTTTTTAAATCAAGAAAAGAAGAATGTAAAAAACTACCGTTCTCTCTTGCATTTTAGAAAAAGTTATTGTAGAATGAAAACGTAAACATTTTTAATTTTTAAATAAAAAATTAAGTGCTCTCACTTATTTCAGAATGAGAGGATTTATTGCGAACTAGATGGTTGATACACAATTCACGTGTTATAAAGGAGATCTACTTCGTAGTAGAAAGTCTTTATAATATGTGAATTTTTTATTTACGGTGTAAATATAGAGTAACATATTAAATTTTTTACATTTTTTTGGAGGTTTTTTTATGGCTACTAAAGGTACAGTAAAATGGTTTAATAGTGAAAAAGGATTTGGGTTCATCGAAGTTCCAGGAGAAAATGACGTATTCGTTCATTTCTCAGCTATTCAAACAGACGGATTCAAAACATTAGAAGAAGGCCAAAGCGTAGAGTTTGAAATCGTTGAAGGTCAACGTGGTCCTCAAGCTGAAAACGTTGTAAAACTTTAATTTAAATCGTTAAAAGCTACCTTATTTAAGGTAGCTTTTTCTATTTTACAAAAATGTATTGACAGCTTCTCAATAAACAAGTACCTTATTTAAGCATGTGTATTTTAGGAGGTAAAGAATGAGTCAAGTTAAAGCACAAGAAGTAAAGATTACCACTGCTGATCCATCAGCTATTGGGTTATTCGGTTTGGCAATGGTGACGCTAGTAGCATCATCACAAAAGCTGGGCTTAACAGATGGATTAGCTTTTATTTTGCCGTGGGCTATTTTCTTAGGTGGTCTTGCGCAATTGTTCGCAGCTATTCAAGATGGCAAGCATAATAATACGTTTGGTATGACTGCATTTGGAGCATTCGGATTGTTCTGGTTCGGTGTAGCTGCTTCATGGTTAATGCAGCTAGGGGTTTTTGGAGAAGAACTCGCAGTAGTTGATGGGCGACAATTAGGTATGGCTTTTATCGGCTATTTAATTTTCAGCTTATTTATGACAGTTGGAGCAATGGAAACGAATAAAGTTCTTTTCATTATTTTTGTTCTTATCGATTTCTTATTTATTGGTTTATCATTGAGTTCGTTTAATGTTATGTACCATGTCACACATTTATTAGCTGCTTTTTCAGAGCTTTTAATTGCAATTATGTCATTCTATGGATCGGCAGCCGCAGTATTGAATACGCATTTTGGAAGAGAAGTGCTTCCGATTGGAAAACCGTTCGGGATTTTTAAAAAATGATAAAAAAAGAGTTTGGGACATAACAAAATGATTGCTTCTAAAAGACGAACACTCGCTGTTCCCATCTCTTTGATTTGTCTCAACCCGTTCGTTCCATTGCGCTACGGTCACTCGCTTTCCGCGGGGAGGAACCTGAGCTTCCTCACTGCGCTGCAGGATCTCCGTTTTCCCTCTCTTTCCCGCAGGAGTCGAGTGTCCTCCGCTCCATTCCACCCTGTTTCCAACATTGGTTTTCACAATCAGCAAAAAACCTGAACGATTAAAAGTTATGAACTCTCAATCGTTCAGGCATAGTAGAGGCTGAACTACTTATGTCTCAGTCTCTTTTTATTTAGACTACAACGCTCAATACAATCGGAAGAGTAATAAGGCTCAAACAGGTGCTAATAAGCGTGGATGATGAGACAAACTCGGTGTCAGTGTTATACTCGAGCGCATACATTGTGGTATTAGCTGCTGTTGGCATGGCAGCCATAATAATGAGTATTTGCTTGGTCATTTGATCAATCGGTAAAAATTGAACAATGATAAATGCAAGAATTGGTGAAACTAATAATTTTAATGATAACGAAAAAGACAGTTTGCGAAACGCAATGTTTTTTAACTTGATATTAGCAAGCTGCATCCCTAGAACAATCATAACTGTTGGAATTGTCGCACTTGCTACTAAGCTAACTGCTTCTTCAACGGGTGGACTTAGCGTAATATGTAGAAGTTGAAAAGTCAGCCCTAAGATGGCTCCGTATACAATTGGCATTGTTACAACAGCACGCAAAGCAGATTTGATTCCGTTCGCCTCGGGACTGCCTTTTGCCGCATAGTAAACCCCAACGGTACACATGATGAGCTGTTGAAGAACCATTAGTACAATTGCAATATCTAATCCCATCGCTCCGAATACTAATAAGACTACAGGAGTTCCGTAGTTACCGTTATTCATAAATGCAGAAGCGAGAATCATTCCACATGTTTCCGTTGTTGAATAACTCCGGATAAACCCAATTAGCCTGACAACCGCAATGATTGATAAGCAAAGAATGAGTAAAAAAGCGCCTAGGTACAAATATGTAACAGATATTAGATTCGTATAAAACGTTTGAAAGACAAGTACAGGAGACATTAGATACAATGACATTTTTGAAATGTTTTTTGCATCAAAACCAATGGTCTTTTGGCCGATAAATCCAAGAGCGAAAATGCCGAAAATAGGAAGTAGTACTTGTAGAAACTCCATCGAATCCTCCTTTCTATAAAAAAGTAATCTACGTATAAGGTGAGAGCTGTTTTGCACTCGCGTTCTTAGAAGCATATGTTAAGTACACGCAAAGTGATAATATAATATACTTATTATACAAGAAAAGATAAGAAGAAGGGGGAAGAACCGTGCGGGATTTTCACTGTTGTGCAACCTGTCAGCATTTTAGAAGTATAAAGCTTGAAAATGGAATGAAGTATTTTTGTTCCAGGTTGGGGTATGATACGAAACCATCCTACCAGTTTAACTGCTGGAAGCCTACAGAAATAGTAAAAAAACTAATGGAACATGAAGAAAAAAAGAAATAAAAAGAGGATGGAACATAACAAAACCTTTTCTCACCTCTTTACGTTGTCAGAATAAGTTCGTTCCATTCCACCTTGTCTCCAAAATTGTTTTCACAATCAAAATAACCTGAACGATTAAAAGTGAGGAACTCTCGATCGTTCAGATTTATCATTGGCTGAATTATTTATGTCCCAGCCTCTTTTTGTTTATTCTCCTGTATTTTCAGCTTCTAGATGCTTGCTACAAAATGCTTGAACTTCAACAGCTTCGTCATCTTCTAGTTCAAAATCTAACACCTTATTAGTAGAGATTTCATAGAAATAAGGTTGAGAAATAGAAGATTTGCCATCATTAATAATATAAAGTGTTCGGAGACCTAAGTCACTGCCTGTATATAGTTCATCTTCTTCATCTACGTCGATATAAAGGTGAAACTCATAGCGTTCACCTGGTAACATTCCAAATGGATCTTGCAATTTTTCTACGGTGTATTCACGAATTGAAAACATATGTTTATCCTTTCTGTTTGAAACAAAAATTGCTCTTAGCTTAATAATATGTAAGAGAAAAGCAACTAAAGAGCTTCTTCATTATAGCGTAAATAGTAAAAGAGAACAAAGGGTGATTTTTTATTTTAAGGATTTACAAGCTTTAATAAATGAACCGTACGATTTAAAATGAGAGCTTCTGTTTGTTTCTGATAATTTTTGTAGTGAGCACTCGACAAATGTTCATCTAAAGCATGCTTGTCTCGCCATTGTTCGTAGAAAACAAAGGTGGAGGGATTGTCAATAGATCGATGCAGGTCATATCGAATGCAGCCATTTTCGCTTTTTGAGGGTGCCAATACGTTTAGCAAGACATCATATAGTTTTTCCTCAGAACCTGGCTTTACTTCGAGGATTGCTGTTACTATTACAACTGACATAACAAATCTCCTTTGGCCACTGAAATTGTATTAGTAGTATTCCGAATATAAAGAGTTAATATGCATTTACGTAGATTGTACATAGACATTTATACGAAGGTACGATAAACTAAACCAAAAGGGGTGCACGGAAGCATGAACAAGGAAAGCTATAAATTAGATGATTCACTAGGATATCGATTGTTTCACGCCTCACGCTTAATGATGAACCGTTTAAATCATCATTTTAAAAATAACAATTATCCACTTACATATGAGCAGTGGCAGATTATGAGTCGACTATATGAAAAAGATGGCCAAACTCAAAATCAGCTAGCTATTCAAAATGAACGCGATCAAGCAAGCGTATCACGTCTAATTGATAACATGATTAAGCGTGAGTTAGTAAAGCGAGTTCCACATATAACGGATCGTCGAATTAACTTAATTTATCTAACAGAATATGGGAAAGACATCCAGTTGGAATTAGAAAAACTAGCACAGCAAACAATTAATGATGCGTCAGAGGGGTTAACAGAAGAAGAGTTAGCTACCTGCTTGTCAACGTTAAATAAAATTCGATGTAATTTACGGAAATAAAGAAAAAAATAGGGAAATCCTATTGACATATGATAATGATTTTCACTATCATATAATAAGTGAGATGATAACAAGACCAGTGATGGAGACATCATTTTATTTTTTACCATGAACTGATAATGATTATCGTTATTGATATTTTTAAATTATACATAGTAAGGAAGAGTAGCAGCGTGAAAATTAGGTATCTTATTATTTTACTATTTTTATTATCCCTTATTTCGTTATTTATCGGCGTATCACCAGTAAATATTTATGGGGTCTTATCCTTTGATCAAGAGCAAATTCAAGTGCTACTAATTAGTCGTTTTCCACGATTGATTAGCATCATTATTGCTGGAGTAAGCTTAAGTATATGTGGATTGATTATGCAGCAGCTGACGAGAAATAAATTTGTTTCTCCGACGACCGCTGGAACCATGGATTCTGCACGCTTAGGTGTTTTGGTAGCATTGATGTTATTCACATCAGCTAGTCCAATTCAAAAAATGTTGGTTGCATTTGTTTTCGCTTTAATTGGAACCTTCATCTTTATGAAGATTTTAGATTCTATCAAAGTAAAAGATCGAATTTTTATTCCTCTTGTTGGTTTGATGTTTGGTAATGTCATTGGTTCCATAACGACATTTTTTGCTTATAAAAATGATTTGATTCAAAGCATTGGCTCTTGGTTGCAAGGTGATTTCTCTACCATTATTTCAGGACAATATGAGTTAATCTATTTAAGTGTTCCACTGATGATTATTGCCTACTTGTATGCTAATAAATTTACGATTGCAGGAATGGGAGAGGACTTTGCTACCAATCTAGGGTTACCATTTAAGCAGGTTGTGAACATTGGGTTAGTCATCGTAGCACTTGTGTCATCTATCGTACTATTAACGGTTGGAATGATTCCTTTTTTAGGATTAATCATTCCGAATATTGTGTCAATATATGCTGGAGATCATTTGAAAAACAGTCTTCCGCAAACAGCTTTGCTTGGAGCGATTTTTGTACTGACTTGTGATATTTTAGGACGAGTTATCATTTATCCATACGAGATTTCCATTGGTATGATGGTTGGCGTCATTGGTAGTGGGATATTCTTGTACATGTTGATTAGGAGAAAGGCTTATGAGTAATCGATTAAAATTAATAGTTTTAGCAACCGTGGCAGTTGGCGTAACTTTATTATTTTTATTTTATCAATCAAATGGTAATTGGGACTATATTCTGCCAAGGCGTCTAGAGAAATTAGCAGCAATTATCCTAACGGGATTTTCCATTGCAGTTTCCACCGTGGTGTTTCAAACAATCACTAACAATCGGATTTTAACGCCAAGTATTATTGGATTAGACTCTTTGTATATGCTTATTCAGACCATTCTTATTTTTCTATTCGGTTCAATGAATATTGTGACGGTGAATAAAAATATAAACTTTGCAATTTCCATTTTAGGGATGGTTTTGTTTGCCATGCTTCTCTATCAAATGTTGTTTAAAAAAGAAGGAAAAAGTAACATTTATTTTTTACTGTTAGTTGGGTTGATTTTTGGAACTTTTTTCCAAAGTGTCTCTTCCTTCATGCAAGTATTAATTGATCCGAATGAATTTCTAATGGTACAAGATCGAATGTTTGCAAGCTTTAATAATGTTCAGACAGAATTGCTTTTTCTATCTTTCTTATTAATTATCATACTAAGCGTATATGGGTCTCGGTATGTTAAATATTTAGACGTTTTATCACTTGGGAGAGAAGAAGCCATTAACCTTGGAATTGACTATGATGCAGTGACAAAAAAGCTTCTTGTGTTAATTGCTATCTTTATTTCTATTGCAACAGCATTGGTTGGACCCATTACTTTCTTAGGCTTGCTGGTTGTTAACGTAGCGCACGAAGTATTTAAAACGTATCGCCACATGTATCTTCTAAGTGGCTCTATTATCATTAGTATTTTCTCTTTAGTAGGTGGTTTACTAGTTGTTGAACGCGTCTTCACGTTTTCAACAACGCTCAGCGTCATTATTAACTTTATTGGTGGCGTGTATTTTCTTTATCTTTTATTGAAGGGGAGTAGAACATGATTACTGTTAACGGCGTGACAAAAAAGTACGGAAACAAAAAAGTAATAGATGATGTATCTGTTCAAATTCAAAAGGGAAAGATTACGTCATTCATCGGACCGAATGGAGCAGGGAAAAGTACGCTGCTATCTATGATTAGTCGCATCTTAAAGAGAGATGCAGGTGAGATTCTATTAGAAGGTCATGATGTGATGAACTCAAAAAGCAACGAATTAGCAAAGAAAATTTCAATCTTAAAACAAACAAACCATTTAACGATGCGACTTACGATTCGAGAACTCGTATCATTTGGTAGGTTTCCTTATTCACAAGGAAAGTTAAAGAAAGAAGATATAGCTTATATAGATGAAGCGATTGCATATATGGAGCTTGAAGATATGCAGCATAAGTATATTGATGAGCTAAGCGGTGGGCAGAGGCAACGAGCATATATTGCAATGGTCTTAGCTCAAAATACGGATTATATCTTACTTGATGAACCTTTAAATAATTTAGATATGAAGCATTCTGTTCAAATCATGAAGGTTTTAAGAAGGCTTGTGGATGAGCTAGGGAAAACGATTATTATTGTCATTCACGACATTAATTTTGCCTCATGCTATTCAGATTATATTGTTGCTTTAAAGAATGGACAACTCATTAAGCATGGAGCAACTTCTGAAATTATTAAAGAAGATGTTCTTTTAGACGTCTATGATATGCATATTCCTATTCAAACAATTGATGGAAACAAGATAGGCGTTTATTTTTCAGCTTAGATCAAGGTGATTGTTATTTTAATCCATTAAGAGGTTGTTTAGCGCGGGGCCCTTTACATGAAGTGCGAAAATAGCAGCTTAGGATTAGAGTAATTCACATATATTTTAAATACAGCGAAAAGGATGGAAGTTAGATGAAGAAGTTATATATGGTATTTCTAGCAGCGTTGCTTGCAGTTATAGTTGCAGCTTGCGGATCAAATGAAGGTAGCACGACTGCAGACAATGAAAAGAAAGAAACGAAAAAGGAAGAAACAATCACGGTTCAGCATGAATTAGGAGAAACAAAAGTAGATAAAAATCCAGATAAGGTAGTAGTCTTTGATTTTGGTACATTAGATTCTATGGACAAATTAGGAATCAACGTAACCGGTGTTCCGCAGGATAGCATGCCTTCTTATCTATCAAAATATGAAGATAAGAAGTATGAAAATGTAGGAGGATTAAAAGAACCTGACTTTGAAAAAATCAGCGAAATCAATCCAGATTTAATCATTATTTCAGGGCGTCAAGCTGATCAATACGACGAGTTTACAAAGATTGCACCGACAATTCATATGGGTTTAGACACAGAGAACTATATGACTTCATTTAAGAAAAATGCACAAACGTTAGGCGAAATCTTTGGCAAAGAAGCAGAGGTAGAAAAAGAGGTAGCGGCTGTTGAAAAAACAATGGCAACTGTGAAAGAAGAAGCTCAAGCTTCAAAGAAAAATGGTTTAATTGTTCTTGTTAACGAAGGAAAAGTAAGCGCATATGGACCAGGCTCACGCTTTGGTATCATTCATGATGAACTAGGAATTACGCCAGTTGATGCTGGTATCGAAGCTTCCACGCATGGTCAAGGCGTGTCGTTTGAATACATTGTAGAGAAGAATCCTGATTACTTGTTTGTAGTGGATCGTAGCGCAGTTGTAGGTGGGGAATCACCTGCTAAGCAAGCGCTAGAAAACGAGCTAATCAAAAAAACAAAAGCTTATAAAGAAGGAAACATTGTTTATTTAGATCCGAACTACTGGTACTTATCAGGTGGGGGACTACTTTCAGTAGCTGAGATGGCGAAAGAAATTGAAAAAGCAGTACAATGATGAAAAAGCGATGCGGTTTAAACCGCATCGCTTTTTTTATTCTTGATTCTTTATTTCTGCCATTTTATGAAGAGCTTCATGCATTTTAAATACAACAATTAGGGTTTCACAGTAAATGCGCGTAAATAGTGGCCCCACCACAATTAATGCTAGGCCTAAAAAGACAAGGGAACCACCACCATACATGCTATTAATTCCACTTACAATAAATCCAAAACCTAATAGAATGGTTAAGACAGAGACAATAATGAAGACAATTTTAATGATAGAAGGTGTTAACATCTTGTCGAAGTTGAAAAAGCTACTATTCATTTAATTTCTCTCCTTTGGTGTGTAGACTAGTTGTTTTGTCCTTTTATACATATCGTAAGCCCGTAATCAAACAACGCATATAAAACATCAGGCACCTCCGGTACGATAAATGTATCAATCAAAGGAGGTGCCATTATGTCTACAAACAAATTAACCATTGTTCCCGTCAAACTCGATCCTATTCCAGTTGAAATTTCTTCGAATCATTCTCTCCAATACACTGCTGAGCCAAGTTGTGTAATTAAAACCGCTGTGGCTGAAATTTCCTTCTTCAATGGCGTAGATGAGCGCATTATCCAAA
>NZ_LWBK01000069.1:0-6072 GCF_001614195.1 Bacillus sp. VT 712
ACACTCAACATCCCATCTATAAAGTGGGTTAAGTGGTTGATGACAGGTTTTGAGAAATAAAAGGGCAGCTTCCATTTTATTAAGCCATTGTAGATTTCTTCTTGATGTGATAGTCTATTCATTGGACAAATAACGCTCCTCTGGATGGATGATTGGGTCAGAGCTTTCATTCTAAACCAGGTTTGCGTATTTGTCTTTTTTATTTTATAAGATGGAAATATTTTGAACTGAATTTACTCATTATCAGTTAATAATTTATTTTATAAAGAATCAACTGAAATATTTAAAACCCTCCTTTTTAAGATGTCAAAAACAAGTGTTAACAAAAATCTTCATCAGGAAAACATTCAGCATCCAATAAATTTTTCTACAGAGAATATACAATTACCGCAATGTAATAGGTTTTTATACGCAAATGGATAATAGCACTTAAGCAATTGCATGTTAAGAAGAGTCACAATTATCCATTTGGCGTTATGTAAAAGTTGAGATGTTTTTCAAACACCTTTAATTAAACTGTTGCAAAAAAGAACCTGTCGATTTTATTTGGAGGACCTTACTTCAATCTTCAATTCAACTGATCATGGTGTATAACTTCTTATTTACTACTTCCTTAGCCATTCCCAATGAAAAAAGTACAAGTGGATAGAGATTACACTTGTACTTTTTTCATTGATATATACCTTAGGTAAATACGAGTTTCTGACCGATGTTTTCGATTTTATTCACATCGAGAAATGTTTCAAGTTCACTTAGAATTTGAGTGAAATTAGGGCTACTCTTTATATCCAATTTGACTCGGATATCCCTCTTATTAATAAACGGGTCCCCAGATTCTTTCGATTTGATTATAATTTCCTTTGCCATTTTAACTTTTGCACTTTTAAGCGATTGGACTTTTTGTTTTTCACTATCAGCAGATTTATTCAAATGAATCTGGTGCATATAATATTGGATATTCGGCATTTGCTCTCTGACCATATTCATCACATCTTGATTGTCGTTGACAACGTAAATTCTTACTGTATTCGGATTATCACGAGCAACTCTACGAACAGCTTGATATATTTCTCCCGCAATTGAAGAAAGTCTGATTGCCTCAACATCTCTGTTCTTGAAAACTGAAAAGCTATGACTTGGCAATCCTTCGATAGAATTATAAAAGTTTATCCAACACGTAAGTCTCATAATTGAAATTTGGCGTTTTCAAAACGATTACAGTATCCATCAACCGATAGTCATTTTTACCAATTAAATTCCCGAAGTAATCAATGGACTGCTGGACGCCCAACTGGGTTATAATATCTGGCAAACTTCCGTCAAAATATCGCTCAATTCCTGCTTCCACGCTTTTTATTTGGTCTTTTTGAGTAATGTTGAAAAATTTGATGTTTAATAACAAAACAGTTCCTTTTTATGTATTAGACAAACCTTAATACGGCGACAAATGCATGCGTTTATCTTTGTTATTACATTTTCAATGTTAAATACCCATAAATAGGATAATTAAGAGGGAAAAACTCTTGAAACTTTGGGGTAATATCCAAAAAATAGGAAAAAATATTAGTCCTTTCAGGAAATACAATCATCTTATTTTATAAAGGTAGGGGTGTAAAAGAAATTGAAGTTGAGAAAAGAAAAAATGAAAAGTTATAAGAACTATTGCTGTCAACGAGAAATAGAAGAAATGATGGGGATATGGAAAAGGGGTTATTATCGGAAAAATGGAGCTATACGTCAAAAATAATTTAGATTTAAATTTCCCAAAAATCATTGAATAAAAAATTCTCCATAGAGCAATATAAAAGAGTAAAAAAAAATTCAAGGAGGAAATTATCATGACAGTAATAAATGACGTTAAAACAGCTCTAGCAGGATTGAAAAGTGCTCAAGCAAGTTTTGAAACATTTGCTCTTAGTACAGATAATCAACAAGCTAAGCAACTTTACCAAGATGCAGCTAAGCAAACCCAATCCGTTGTAGACAGCATTGAACCACGTGTTCAACAAATCGAACAAGAAGAACCTCAATACAAACAACAGTAATTAGTAAGGCGAAAAAAGGTTGGCCTCTTAACCAACCTTTTTTCAGCTGTTCAAATAATGGAAAAACATGGAGGTTATTTTTTTGAAAGATAAAATAACCACGTTGAAAAACCTACTTTTTATTATAATGGTCATTGGTTTCGCATCAGGATGTAATGGTAATCAAAATGAATTTATTCAAGGTAATAGTACTTTTTGTATTTCACAAGTACATACAAGTAAGCCAATTGATCAATCCGTTGCCAATCATGCGAAAGAAAAGATAATTGCCAAGGAATATATTACAGACGTAAAAGTTGTGAATACTGATAAAGAGCTTTTGGCAGCGATTAAAGTTGAGAATTTTAATCGATTTAGATTAAAGAGTATCTAGAAGTCAGTAAAATCCGACTTAGAAAAAATATACCTGGACTATAAAGTTTTTGTTTCGACTGATAAAAAAATATTCTGGGAGCTTGAAAAGGTCGAGCAAAGACTGAAAAAAAACGATATGAATAAGAAGAACTTAAAAAAGGAAAGATATACGACAGATGAACTGTTAGAGCTACTTCGCAGGAAGGATGTCTTTCAAGTCTCTGATGTAGAATTTGCTGTTTTAGAGCCACCAGGTGATTTATCTGTGATGCTAAAGAAAGAAAATCAACCTTTAACAGCAAAGGATATAAACTTGAAGGTTGCTTCAATCAAGGAGCCTCAGACCATTATTATGGATGGTGCAATAATGGATGAACCACTAGCCACGATTGGACGAAGTCGGGCTTGGCTACATACTGAATTAGAAAAACTAGGGGTAACGATTGAAAATGTATTTCTTGGACAGGTTAATTCTTACGGAGAGTTAACGATTGATCTGTTTGACGATAAATTACAAGTCGCCCCCCCCCCTCAAGAAAGACCCTTAATTCTTTCAACCTTGAAAAAATGTCAAGCAGACTTAGAACTATTTGCTCTTGGAACGGAATCAAAAGAGGCCAAACAAATGTATAGGTTAAACAGTGAAAAATTACAAGAAGCCATTGATAAAGTGACCCCTATTTTAAAAGGATAAGGATTTAGCTTAGATTCATACATGACGAAAAAAAGATACCATTTTTAATTGAAAAAAGTTTAAAAACCTTAGTCCAATTTCGGACTAAGATGAATTTTTTTACGAGGTGTTAGAAGTGTCTATTTTTTTAGTTAAAGTTATTTTTATCTATATTGTGTTTATTGTAGCAGTAAAAATTTTAGGGAAATCAGCTCTAGCCCAACTTACCCCTCATGATTTTGGAGCGATTCTTTTTTTATCTTATTTAGCTTTTGGTTCTATTAAAGTAAACGGAGTGATGGAGGGGATTATTGGAATCATTATAATAACATGCATTCATCTATTTATATCAAAGTTAAGTTTATTAAATAAGTTAACCCCTTTTATTATCGGAAAACCGACTATTCTAATTAAACACGGGAAAATTATCTATCGAAATTTAAAGGAAAGTAGATATCCTTTAGCTGAGCTGTTGTCTAATTTAAGAACATCAGGATATCCGGATATTCACGATATTGAATATGCGATTTTGGAAGCAACAGGTGAAATTAGCATTTTTCCAAGAAAAGAATTAGTTCCTATTACTCCAAAAGATTTACATATGAAAGTGGAATACCGCGGATTACCCATAGCCGTTGTCATTGAAGGGAAAGTGAAAAAGCGTAATTTAAAATTAATCAACAAAAATGAAAAGTGGTTAAAGGAAGAACTAAAGGCAAAGGGATATCTTCAAATCAAAGATATTTTTTATGCTGCTGTTAGAGATACCGATCATTCATTAACCATTAACAAAATAGATGTTAACGACTAATTTTAAGACGATTTCTTCCCACTATAAATTAATGTTAACTGCTAATGGATATGAAAATGAAAAGCGTATACTCTACGCAGATTGGCGAGAGAGTGAAGGTATACATATAAGCCCTAAATAAAATATAACCTGAATACGTTAAACACGTAACTTCAACGAAAACCTAAACAATTTTGTAACGTCTATGTAGGCTAATGTTTTAATGAATCGGATAAAAGGTAATATAAACAATACTCAAGTAGTTGTCGGTCACTCATTACTTCGGCGAATCCAACGTGGATTAAATAAGGGAGAATCCATGAATGCCTTGGCACGAGCTATTTTCTTCGGAAAACAGGGAGAACTTAGAGAAAGAGCATTACAAGATCATTTACAGCGTGCCAGCTCATTAAATCTAATTATTAATGCCATCAGCATTTGGAATACCGTATATTTATCACAAGCAATTGAACATTTTAAAAATATAGGAAAATATCAAGAGGAATTGCTTCCTCACATATCACCATTGGGATGGAAACACATAAACTTTCTCGGAGAATATTCATTTATACCTGAGATTTTGAACTCGATACATGCCCTGCGTCCACTTAGGATATAAAAAAGCCTGGTTTTTCTGCTTAACGTAGAAAAATCAGGCTTTTACCTCTAAAAAATTCCTTAGCGTATTATATCTGCGTTTAGTCGGCAGTACCCCTTTATGGTTTCATCCATGGCAATGCTGTTTATTTGAAGAACATTTTTTTCGCTTTCAACATTTTGGACTCTGGTTATAGGGGTATTAAATCTGTTTTTGACAGCTCTCTTTTCATTTTCGTGATTCTCTGTGTTTCTTGTATTTTGTACTAAAAATAGTAACCCTATGGATAAAAGAATAAGTATGGAAACGGTAACCAATAAGGCCCTTGGTATTTTTCTAATGAGACACCTCTAAATAGTTTTGTTATTAGCTTGTTTAGTCACAGGGATTTTAACGATGAAATAAATGGAAAATAAAAAAGGAGTTTCGTTTACGTTGCTATTAAAGAAAGGGGAGTTATAAAAATTATACAATATCATAATTACATGTCTTATTATCATCCTCAATATTCCAGCCAGTTTTCGCAATACCCTGAGCTGAAGGAAGTGCTGTAATAACCTATTTAATTGGCATAGACCGTTTATTTAACGGTTGAATCTTGGGAAATTAATAAAATGTTTTAAAAATAGTTGATATGTTCCATGCTTATAAAGGAAAACTAGTAGAGTTGAAATGTTTAAATGTATTTTTGTACTATTGGTTAAAAAAACAACAATTGAGCTTTATCATAACAGTTAAATTTGGAGCAATAAGGCACACCGTTTGAAAACAAACGGTGTGCCTTATTGCTGTTAATATTTATTCATCTATATTATCTGGATCGTTTACATCTTTAGGATCTTCAATGGGTTCTTCTGCATCAGGGACTAAATCATCTTCATCATCTTCATTTTCATCTATATTATCTGGGTCATTTGCATCTTCAGGATCTTCAATGGGTTCTTCTGTGTCAGGATCTACATCCACTTCAGGTGGTGGTGGATCCTTATCCTCTTCTACATTATTACACCCCAATAACATGATGGTAGATAGAAAAACTGCTGTTAATAGACTTAACCACTTTAGATTCATTTTTATCGTCCTCTCTATTAGTTGTTTACTTTCAATATTATCTTCTCCTTCTACTTTTTTATACGAACATTTTAACTTAACATCAATAAAATTAAGGTCCTTAATCACCAAACAGTAGCGGCCTAGTGTCAGGAATTGAAGATAAAAAATGTAGTACAGAGGAAAAGAGGCTGCTATCAAAAAAATGGTGCCATTTATCAAATATAATTACATAACTGTGGGTTTTTGGTCATTTAAAATCAGGATAAAATTGGAAGTTATAAAAAATATTCTTATACATCATTCTAATAATAAACTGATAATGAGTAAATTCAGTTCAAAATATTTCCATCTTATAAAATAAAAAAGACAAATACGCAAACCTGGTTTAGAATGAAAGCTCTGACCCAATCATCCATCCAGAGGAGCGTTATTTGTCCAATGAATAGACTATCACATCAAGAAGAAATCTACAATGGCTTAATAAAATGGAAGCTGCCCTTTTATTTCTCAAAACCTGTCATCAACCACTTAACCCACTTTATAGATGGGATGTTGAGTG
>NZ_LWBK01000070.1:0-5212 GCF_001614195.1 Bacillus sp. VT 712
GGCGGTTGAACTAATTAAGCCCTATAACTATCTTGGAATGAAAATGATGCAGGGGCTTGGAGAAGGGATTTTTAGACTGCTATTCTTCTCCATTCCAGGAATGGTGATTGTCTGGTTTTTATTCCCGATAGATTTATCAGGCCACGTACAGACATGGATTTATTTTAGTTTTTCAATTATCTTTAGCTTTATTGTTAATACTCAAATTAACTTATTAACGGGAATTACGACATTCTTCTTGTTTAATAATGATGGATTAATTCGTGCAAAGCGCGTTATCATAGATTTGTTTTCAGGGCTTTTATTACCAATTAGCTTTTATCCTCTTTGGGCACAAGATTTAATGGGGTATCTTCCTTTTCAAGCAATCAGCTATATTCCAAGCATGATCTTTACAGAAGGATTTACGGGAAGTGAAGTGGTAACTGCATTGGTGACACAGCTTATTTGGTCACTGCTTTTATTTATTCCTATCGTCTTTCTATGGAATGTTGCAAAGAAAAAGATGGTCATCCAAGGAGGGTAAGCAATGTTTTATTTTTCTATGTTCTTTCAATACATCAGTCAATATATAAAAACCAGACTTCAATACCGAGCTGATATGGTTGTTGAAGTTGTATCTGATTTACTATTTCAAGCAGTAAACTTAATTTTTATTTTAGTTGTATTTGGCCACACTCAATTTCTCAACGGTTGGTCACGAGAAGAAATCATTTTTATTTATGGATTCTTCCTAGTTCCTTTTGCGGTATTCTCTTCATTCTTTAACATTTGGGATTTTAATGAGCGCTATATTGTTAAAGGTGAAATGGATCGTATCTTAACAAGACCTATTCATAGCTTGTTTCAAGTGATTTTAGAAAGAATGGAATTAGAGTCTTTATTTGGAGCAATCACCGGGGTGGCAGTGATGATTTATGCTGGCTCCATTTTAGACCTTTCGTTTGCTTGGTATGACTTTTTCATCTTTATTCTATTTGTGCTCGGGGGAGCGTTGGTATATGCAGGTATCTTTATTGCACTCGCAAGCATAGGTTTTTGGTCAGATGCTCGTACGTCTATTATGCCAACGATGTATAACATTGGAAACTATGGACGCTATCCTGTTGATATTTATAACAACGTCATTCGTTATGTGCTAACATGGATTTTACCGTTTGCCTTTGTTGGAGTATATCCAGCTGCTTACTTCTTAGGAAGAGAAGAATGGTATGGCTATGCATTTTTAACTCCAGTTATGGGGGTTATCTTTTTTACTCTAGCTATTGTCTTATGGAACGTTGGTGTAAAAAGGTATCGAGGAGCAGGCAACTGATGCCTGCTTTTTTTATGCTATTGAACAGTAATGAGTAGGTAGGGGACAACGTATAGTAATACAAGAACTTTTTTACTTAAAGGAGTATCCGTATGACGGTTTCGTTGATTCTAGTCATTGTGTTTCTAATGGTAGGAAGCATGAAATTTTTGTTTGAAAAAGAGCTCGGTGAATTTCATTTCTTCTCACTTGGTCATTTTTTTGTTTTACTTTATTCATATTTAACGGTTTTGCTTGGCTTTAGCTTAATCTATACGGTTTTTGAAATGAGTAATATAGAAGTAATTAGTGGAGGATTTTATCATCAAGAACATTATTTTTATACACTGTTCAACAGCATGTATTTTAGTGCCATTACGCTATTCTCTGTAGGGTATGGAGATATGTATCCCGTTGGTATTGGAAAGATGTTTGCAACAATCGAAGCTCTCATTGGGTATATGATGCCAGCTGTTTTTGTGATTCGCACGGTAAGTCGAAATGAGAAAGTTTAAAAGTTGTCTTAAATCGCGAAATTGGTTACCCTATAACCATAGAGAACTGTATAAAAGGAGCGATATAAGATGACAGTAACAGTAGGTGAAGTAGCACCAGATTTTAAACTAGCAGCTAACAATGGAGAAGAGGTAGCTCTATCTGATTATAAAGGTCAAAATGTTGTTCTTTATTTTTATCCAAAAGATATGACGCCGGGCTGTACGACAGAAGCATGTGATTTCAGAGATGCTCATCAAGAATTTGCAGACTTAGATGCAGTTATCTTAGGCGTAAGTCCAGATCCAATTGATAAACATCAAAAATTTATTGATAAACATGGACTACCATTTTTACTATTAGCAGACGAAGATCATCAAGTTGCTGAAGCATATGGTGTATGGAAGTTAAAAAAGAACTTTGGAAAAGAGTATATGGGCATTGAGCGCTCGACGTTCATTATTAACAAAGACGGTGAAATTGCGAAAGAATATCGCAAAGTGCGTGTGAAAGATCACGTAGCAGAAGCTTTACGTTTTATTAAAGAAAATTTAGCATAATTAAGGCATTCGTCTATAACAAAATCTTTCGTTATGCGTATGATAACAGTGTAGGGCATACCTCCTCAGGTGTTACGATATAAAGCGCGACTTAGATAGTCGCGTTTTTTTTTGAATGAATAAAAAATCGTTTAAAAATAATATATAGTAGGAATTGTTAATGAGATTGACAAAGTGAAGCAGTAAGAGTTACACTAATTGTAAGAATTATAAAGTAAGAATGCTTATAGAAGAGAGGTGCATGACGTGTCAAATCATTTACAAGAAGCGCTTGAAATGCTGAAAGAAACTGGCGTTCGCATTACACCGCAACGTCATGCTATTTTAGAGTATTTAATCAATTCAATGACACATCCAACTGCTGATGATATTTATAAAGCATTGGAGGATAAATTTCCTAATATGAGTGTGGCAACCGTTTATAATAATCTACGCGTTTTTAAAGAAGTAGGAATTGTAAAAGAGCTAACTTACGGAGATGCTTCAAGTCGTTTTGATTATATTACGACCGAGCATTACCACGTAATATGCGAAAAGTGTGGAAAAATTGTTGACTTCCATTATCCAGGATTAGATGAAGTAGAAGCACTTGCAGCGCACATTACCGGGTTTGAGATTAGTCACCACCGTATGGAGATTTATGGTACTTGTCCGGATTGTACAACTAAAAAAGCACATTAAAAAGCTGATAGTTATGATATACTATCAGCTTTCTTTGTGTCTTTTCTATTATATTTCTCATCAAACTCTTTTCCATCAAGGGCTGGATCTAGAGTCAAAGGCTCATTGCAGTACATACATAAGTCTACTCGTCCAAGCATTTTCGTATGTTTATTACAGGTTGGGCATGTGACCTGTACAGCTTTAGTAGAAAGCATGCCAATCCAAAAGTAAACAACGGTACTAGCAATGATACATAGTAAACCTAATAGCATAAAAATGGTCATAAGCCACATGGAAGATTTAAAAAAGATTCCTCCATACATCACGATGAAGCCAATAAAAATTAAGCTTAATGCAAATGTCCTGATCTTATTGATTTTACTTGAGTATTTAATTCCCATGAAAAATCTCCCTCCCACTTTATAAATATAGCATAATTGTAAGAAAAATAAGTCTTTTAGGTTGAATTAACTGATAGAACTGTTTAGGGAGTGAATACAAGAGAGAATTTGTTATAATAAGCTGTGAGGAAGTCCATCACGAACATTCACACTAAATGTGTTTCAATATAAAAGAAGATTAGACCAATATCTTTAATTATGATAGTGAGGAGCTTGCAGAATGGAAGATATTTTACGACCGCTATACCAAGAGCGAGCAAGTAAAAAAGAAACGTTAGGTATTTTATTAATAGAAAAAAGGAAAACAGATTCACCAGTTACAGATGACTTAGATGCCATACTATTTATTATCACAAGTAACAATGAGGTACCTGTGTTTGTGAAGCAGTATGAGTATAAAGAACAAAGAGCAGCTCTTTATATAGCTTCAGAACAGCAGATCAGCGAATGGATTATGATAGGTACCAACCGACGTACTGTTGATTGGGTGTTAAATGGAAAAGTACTGTTTGATCGTAATGAATACGTAGCAAATTTGAAAAAAAGACTACTGGATTTTCCGCGCGAAGATCGAGTGAAGAGGATAGGTATTGAATTTGCCAAGCTTATTCGCCGTTTTAAAGAAGGAAAAGACTTTTATACGTCAAATCATCATCTAGATGCATTCAATCATGTGGTTCATGCTTTACACCATTTAGCGCGTCTATCAGTACTAGAAAATGGGTTTTACCCAGAGGTTACTGTTTGGAATCAAGTGAAAAAAATTGAGCCATCTATTTATCGTTTATATGAAGAGCTTGTTGGCAGCCAAGAAGAGATAAACAAGAAGCTTGAGCTATTATTCTTAGCTAGTGAGCTTTATGTAAATAAAAAAGTTGATATAGGTTCTACACATCTATTAACAATTATGAGCGAAAAAGAAGAGTGGACGTTTAATGAACTCATTTCACATCAGCAAGTTAACCCATATGCAATCGATTTAGGAATTTTGCTAGAATTCCTCATCCAAAAAGAGATTGTAGTTGTTCATAAAGTGGAGACAAAAGGAAAGAGTTTATATCATCGTCACTACGCTATTAATAAGGGTTAATAAAGGAAAGATAAAAAAACAAATGTTTTTTTATCTTTTTTTAAAAAAGATGTTGACGTTCATGAAAATACATGTTAAATTTATATACGTCGCTGATGAGCGATACCAAGTTTATGAAAAACTTGAAAAATAATCTTAAAAAAGTTGTTGACAAAAAGTTAACTACTTGGTAAGATAAGAAAGTCGCCTAAGAGCGGCGGTTGAACTTTGAAAACTGAACAGAGCGACAAACGTCAACGTTAATTTTTAAAAACTTTTATGAGCAAGTCAAACATTTCTTCGGAGAGTTTGATCCTGGCTCAGGATGAACGCTGGCGGCGTGCCTAATACATGCAAGTCGAGCGAACTGATTAGAAGCTTGCTTCTATGACGTTAGCGGCGGACGGGTGAGTAACACGTGGGCAACCTGCCTGTAAGACTGGGATAACTCCGGGAAACCGGAGCTAATACCGGATAACATTTTTTCTTGCATAAGAGAAAATTGAAAGATGGTTTCGGCTATCACTTACAGATGGGCCCGCGGTGCATTAGCTAGTTGGTGAGGTAACGGCTCACCAAGGCAACGATGCATAGCCGACCTGAGAGGGTGATCGGCCACACTGGGACTGAGACACGGCCCAGACTCCTACGGGAGGCAGCAGTAGGGAATCTTCCGCAATGGACGAAAGTCTGACGGAGCAACGCCGCGTGAGTGATGAAGGCTTTCGGG
>NZ_LWBK01000071.1:0-5250 GCF_001614195.1 Bacillus sp. VT 712
TTGGCCAGTATCGGAAGAAAGTTCGCCTCCATCGTGAGTTAATTTGAGTTGGTGATTGAAATGAAGTGTTGTTTGCGGTAATCTAATCATGAGAAGAATCCTTTCTTTTGGTTAGTTCTTAGTCGATTTAACCTTAACAGAAATGGATTCTTTTTTCATTTTTTTAGTGAAAAAGAGAATCCCACAGGAAAGCCGATAAATCGCCTTTCCTGTGGGATTTTGTATTTGGGTATGAATAATTCAGGAATATTGTAGGAATCTTTGCTGCTTCAGTTGTTTATTATTTTGCATACCCAGCCAGGTTATTTAAAAAGGATCAGGGTGAAGTATATGGTGAAGAGGCAATTAAGGTGAAGTAATAAAAGATTCTTGTTAAAAAGATATGAGTAGAAAAGCTGGGAGTGTATGTATTCTCAGCTTTTTTCTTTAGTCTATTAACATGTATTGTATACTGATAAAATAAGAAAGCGCTTTATTTATAGGTTGATAAAATCAAAAAACGTGGAGGAGATTATGGATCAGATTGTACGAGACGTAGCTAGCTTAATTAAGTGTAAGAATAAAAAGATGATAATTGGTATATCAGGTCACGGTGCATCTGGAAAAACAACATTTGCGAAGAAGCTTATCCACCTTCTTGGAGAGGACGAAGTTAATTATATCAATACGGATCCTTATATTGTTGATTCTAATCTTAGGAAGCAGACTCTCATAAGCTATGAATATAAGGGAGAACGACATGAGGGCAAGATAACGGCTTGTCATCCTTCTGCTCATCATCGGAATGTTTTAGAAAGAGATGTTCAAATGATTAGAAGCTCATTTGATTTTTATACAATAGGAACACATTATTTAGAGAGTATTCTAATTTCTGCGCGGAAAAGAATAAGTATTATAGAAGGAATGAGTGTAGCCTTCACTAATTTGAATTTATATGATAGGACCATCTATCTATATACGAATGAAGAAACTGAGCTAATGAGACGAAGTGAACGCGATGTGTTTGAAAGAGGAATGGACCTCGATTATTTAAGGAGGACTCATCAAGAACGTAGAATTCAATATGATGTATTTATGCACGCGTATCACAGGGACTTTGATATTGTTATCAAAAACTCAAACGAGAATTTTATACTTGAAAAAAGCAAATAAAATCGAAAGAAGCACATGGTTATTCCAGTGCTTCTTTCAGCTGCTATTTAATACATTTCAATACCTCGGTATAGAAAGTATGTTTGTCATCCACGTTTAAAACAATTCGATCTATTTCTTTCGTTATTCCGTATGGTAAAGTTAGCGTTTGCTTTTGGTGGAGTTGAATTTCAAAGGTTGGCTTTTCTGGAACAAAGTCATTTAGCCTTGCATCGTATAAGTGAGCCTGCTCAGCCTTCGTGAACGTTTCAGCGCCGTCATACCATTTAATTTCCTTAATCGTAGCTAATGGAATGATGGCTCTTTTAGTCAAGCCTGTTTGTAAAATCAGCTCTTTTGTTGTTAAGACATACGGAGAAAGACGAATGGCTTGAATTTCGGCAATCATGAATACAATCCCGTATATATTTAGGAGTAAAAGAATCATTGAGAGAGTTGGGCTCCATTGATGTAAAAAGTAATGGACACCGACTGTTTCTAACACAATAGCATGAATAATGACCAGGTTTAGAGCCACTCCATTTGCGCTTTTATGGTATGAAAATGAACTGCCATTTACATGTACTTTCTTTTTAAATGAACAAGTGTAGTACAAGATGGAAAGGTCATGCAGCCACCAAGGTGATGTCTTTAAGTTGTGAAAGGTTGTCTCTAGGGCTTTTTCAAGGTTTATTGGGAAAAGAGCGTAGTTAGTAGCTTCTGCTAAATAAGAACGTTTCAACAAAGGTAGAATGCTTAGAAAGCGATACAGATACAAGCATGCGCTTATTGTAAGTAGCCCTATAATTATAAAAATTAAGTAGGATGTCAATGAATAGTGTGTAAAGTAAGGCTTTGGAATCGCTATGTATGCAAGGATAGAGAGTATGCTAATGACTCCAATGAAATGGTGGAGAGTAGGTTTTTGTCTAAAGATGAAAACATAAAGTAAGAGCGGGATAACCATTAAAAAGTCAAGCAAAGATCCAATGACTACTTCATTAGGGACAGGGCCGAACGCTGAAGTACGATAAACAATGAAGTTTGCACACATAATCAGTCCGATTAAAAGAAGAATCACATTTGTTCGTTTCATTATAAATAGATTCATTATTTTCACCTCTTCTTCATCATACCAGAAAAAACATAGATAAATTTTACAAAATAAGAAACTTTTTAAACTTGAAATTCGTATTACTAAATAAGAAAGAAAAAGATAAACAACGTGTGTTGAAAAGGGGAATAATGTAATGAAACAAAAGCATATTAAAACAAAATTTCAAATCGAAGAGTTTGCTGAGTTTTTTTTAGCTGGTGAGTTTGCTATTATTTATCATCAATTAAGCGAAGAATTTCAGTTAGAAGTACCGTTCACAGACTTTTTACATATGAGCGAAGAGTTCAATCAAGGAGTTGAGAAATATAGCTTAGAAACACTTCTGTCAATCTCATCGTCTGTTCAACAATATATCTGGATTGATAGTAAGGAGCGTAAAGGAATTAGCCTATTCGTTGAGGAGAATGGGACAATTGTTGGTTTGGAACTTCAGCTAATTGAACAACAAGCGAACATATGCAAAACGTCGCGTACATATAGAATGCCAATTAACCAAGAATGGTTTGTACTATGGGGAGGTACAAACGCGCTGTTAAACTATCATTATCTAATTATTTCACAGCGCTATGCGTATGACTTAGTTATTCACCGTGATGAAAGCACGTATAAAGAATATGGTGATGAACTAGAAGACTACTATGCATTTAACCAAAAAGTAGTTGCGCCGGCTGAAGGGAAGGTCGTTGCGGTAGTGGATGGGTTAAAAGATAACCCAATCGGTGATGTGGATACCGAACACCCAGCGGGGAACTATGTGATAATTGACCACGGAAACAGCGAATATAGTTTATTAGCGCACTTTAAACAAGGGAGTATTTTAGTAAAAGAAGGAGATCTTGTTTATGAAGGGAAGTGGATTGGAAGCTGTGGAAATTCAGGTAATTCAACAGAGCCTCATATTCACTTTCAAGTTATGAATGGTCATAATCTCTTTACAAGCGAGTCGCTGCAAATTCAGTTTAAAAATGGTATGGAACCAATTCGTGGCGACTACGTCATTCCAACTTTTAGCTGAAAGTGAACGAATAAAATAATCTAACATTATTACTTACGATAATTGTTTGGAAAGGCCGTTATGTTATGACGGCTTTTTTTGTACAATCATTGAAACACGAAAACTCCTTCAAAAGAGTCATTATTTACACAGAGGTAGTAGTTCTTTTGTTGAAAATACACAAATAAAAAACTGAAAATTCATTCTTTTTCCGATGAATTAACAATAATCATCCTGTAAACTAAAAAAACTAGATGTTATATTTTATAACACAAAAAGTTAGGTTTAGGAGGATGAGTAATAAATGGAACAAAACGCTGATTTACGTCCAATTGCGCACGAGAAATATCGTATTTTAGGTCCAAAAGCGTATGTGGCAATGTGGTGGGGAGATGCCGTAATGGTTGGTTCATTTATGTTAGGTTCAAGTTTAATTCCACCTTTTGGGAAGTTGAATTTGACGCAAGCTTTTATCGCTTTAATTCTAGCGAATATTCTCGCTGCTTTGTTATTTGCGTTAAATGGACGAGTAGGATGGAAACACGGGATTCCAATGGTTGTTCAGCTTAGATCTTCCTTTGGTCCGGTAGGTTCTCGAATTCCAGCTTTAATGCGAGCGGTCCCCGCGTTATTCTGGTATGGAGTCCAATCTTGGCTGGGGGCTCAGGCGCTGAACCAAGTGTTTATGGGACTTATCGGTTTTGATAACGTTTGGGTCTGGTTTTTTGCATTTCAAGCGCTCCAAATCTTCCTATCAGCTAAAGGCATTCAATCGATTAAGTGGATTGAAATTGTAGGATCTGTCATTATTATGCTGGGCGTTGTGTATTTGATTTTTCTCTTTTTATCCACCTTTGGATTCGAAGTTGAGAAAGTCGCTAACACCGAGGGTTCCTGGGGAATTCCATTTTGGCTTGCGATGACGGTGTTAATCGGTCAATTTGCTGCACTGCTCATTAATATTTCAGATTACACTCGCTACTTCCCACGTAAATCTTCAGCTGGTACGTTTGTAGGAGCTCACGTTGTAGGGATTGTTCCACCGATGATTTTATTGCCATTCGTCGGCATTTTAGGAGCAGCGGCCGTCGGCGTCTGGAATCCTGTTGATATTATCTCAAATCATATTTCGAATGTAGTAGCCAGTATTATTGTGTTAATCTTTATTGCTCTAGCCCAAGTTACAACAAACTTAGTAGCTAATATCATGCCTCCAGTACTTGTGGCAATGGATTTATTTAAAATCTCATGGGAAAAAGCCTGCGTAATTGTCGGAGTACTAGGAGTAGTAACGTGTCCATGGTTTATTATGACGGATTCATTATTTTTAACATTTATCGCAGTTGTTTCAGCTTTTTTAGGTCCGATTTTTGCGATTATGGTAGCAGACTTTTACTTTATTCATAAAGGTAATTATAATGTGGCTCCGCTATATGAAGGTAAACTATTTATGGCATTTAAAGGGTGGAATCCTGCCGCTATTATCGCCACAATTGTTGGAACGTCTCTCGCGTTTATTAACGTGGAACTTTCGTGGTTTTTAGGTTTAATTCCTGCAGCCCTTGTGTATGTTGTGTTAATGAAAACATGGATCATGAAGCATGAGCAGTATGTAAGAGAAGGGCTTAATCAAACATTCCGTCATTCAGCCCCATTAAAACGTGAAGAAGCGAGCTGAATCCAGGTAGGGAAACTCCTACCTGGATTTTAGTGTGTTTAGTGAAAGTTTACTAATAAAAGATAAAAATTTATTGAGAATTTCACTAGCGTCGCATTAAAATAATTCAAAGCCCTTTATAAATCTGAATTTTCTGCAATATTATTCATGCACAAAAAAATCCTTTATAATGGTTGGGTGGTAATAAACCATCCAAATCCAAAATAAAGGACAATAAGCATGGATAAGTTTACACGAAAAACATCATTTGAACAATGGTTTTCACCGATTTTCTCCACAAAACTCGAGGAATTGGTTGAAAGCTATCAATTAAATTCCTATACAAAGAAG
>NZ_LWBK01000072.1:0-5143 GCF_001614195.1 Bacillus sp. VT 712
ATTAAGCGTTTTTGGACCATTGTCCAGTTCACCTATGTTTTTGCGATGTACCTTAGAAAGGCTGCCTTTAACCTAGCCATTCAGTGCATAAGAAAACAAAAAATCGGCAGTATCATTGAGTTTGTGTATCGTGAAACCACAAATGGAACGTCACTTGAGCAAATTAAAAATGAGCTCCAAGTGGCATAGGGTACCTATCATTTCTAATCGAATGGAAATATTTGTATCGGAAAATGCTCATTATCAGTTAAAAGAAACAAAGCGTGATAAACTAGTAAAAACAATCTATTCTGCATCTTTGAAGGAGATAGAGAAAATCGTGTTTTTTTGTTATGATATGAGTGCGTTAATACTTTAACAGTAAGGGAAGGAAAGTCATTGACATTTGAGATGAAACAAGAGCTTGAGCGTGTGATTTTAGTGGGGTGTCAGCTTCACGATGATGATGAGCGCTTTGAGTATTCGATGGATGAACTAGCATCATTAACTGAAACAGCACAGGGTGAGGTTCTAGTACGCTTGTCTCAAAAGCGCGACCGTATACATCCAGCTACATATATCGGAAAAGGAAAAGTGGAAGAGCTCGTTGCGCTTGAAGAAGAGCTAGAGCCAGATTTAATTGTGTTTAACGATGAGCTTTCACCGAGTCAAATTCGTAATTTATCCAGTCAGCTAGAAGCTCGAATCATTGACCGAACACAGCTGATTTTAGATATTTTTGCGCAGCGTGCGCAAACAAAAGAAGGAAAGCTGCAGGTTGAGCTTGCGCAGCTAAACTACTTACTTCCTCGCCTAGTTGGACAGGGAACAGCACTTTCTCGCTTAGGAGGAGGAATTGGTACAAGAGGTCCAGGTGAAACGAAGCTTGAAAGCGATCGACGTCATATTCGTCGTAAAATCGATGAAATTAAGCGTCAGTTAAAAACAGTCGTCAGTCACAGGGAGCGCTACCGAGAGAGAAGAAAGCGTAACCACGTATATCAAATCGCTATAGTAGGATACACAAACGCCGGTAAGTCAACGCTTTTCAATCGTTTAACAGAAGCGGGCATTTATGAAGAAAATCAGCTGTTTGCAACCCTTGATCCAACGACGAGACAGTATACGATGCCGTCCGGCTTAACTGCTCTTTTAACAGATACGGTTGGGTTCATTCAAGATTTGCCAACAACGCTTGTTGCTGCGTTTCGTTCCACATTAGAAGAAGTGACAGAAGCTGATTTCATTTTACACGTGGTCGACTCTGGTAATCCAGACTATCACAACCATGAGCAAACTGTTCACAAGCTATTAGCGGAATTAGATGTAGAAGATATTCCGATGTTAACCGTTTATAATAAGCGAGATGTGAAGCATGAATTATTTGTGCCGACCACACCTGCTTCTGTTTTAATCAGCGCTTTTAATAAGGAAGATCTCGCTTTGCTGGGAACAAAGATCCAGGATGAAATGAAGAAAGAGATGGAGTACTTTCATCTATTTATTCCTTCGGATGAGGGCAAGCTGTTGGCGGAGTTAAAAACCGTTGCGCTGGTTGACTCCCTAAAGTTTAATGAGGAAAAAGAAAAGTACGAGTGCCGAGGCTATATTGCAAAAGAGCACCCAATTTATAAGCAGCTAAGAATGATAGAAGAAAGTTGAGGAAGATAGAAAATGATGTTTGATCAGTTAGCAAACGGAGAGAGAATTAAAAGGTTAGCAAAGGAAGTGGAGCAGCAAATTAAGCCGATTCATGAACGAATTGATGAAGTGATTGAAGCAAATCAGTTTCGCGTGCTGCAAAGCTTTCAACAAAACCAGGTGAGTGATTCACATTTCATTCCCTCCACGGGCTATGGTTATGATGATTTAGGAAGAGATACGCTTGAAAAGGTATATGCTGATGTATTTGGAACGGAAGCGTGCCTTGTACGTCCCCAAATTATTTCAGGTACGCATGCAATAGGCATTTCGCTATTCGGTGTGTTGCGACCTGGTGACGACCTTTTATACATTACCGGTAAGCCATACGATACGCTTGAAGAAATCGTTGGAATTAGAGGGTCTGGCGTTGGTTCACTGAAAGAGTATAACATTGGATATAAAGCCGTAGATTTAACAAAAGAAGGGCGAGTAGACCTTGAAGAAGTGAAAGCGGCCATTACGGATACAACGAAAATGATTGGTATTCAGCGTTCAAAAGGTTATGGAATTCGTCCTTCGTTTACGGTCAGCCAAATTAAAGAAATGATTGCTTTTGTGAAAAGCATCAAGCCAGACGTTATCGTATTTGTAGATAACTGTTACGGAGAATTTGTAGAGACAATAGAGCCATCTCATGTTGGAGCTGATTTAATTGCAGGCTCTCTCATTAAAAATCCAGGCGGTGGGTTAGCGAAAATCGGTGGCTATATTGCTGGACGTAAAGAGTTGGTTGAAGCATGCTCTTACCGCATGACAACGCCAGGTATTGGAGCAGAAGCTGGTGCAACGCTGTACAGCCTACAGGAAATGTATCAAGGTTTCTTTTTAGCTCCGCACGTTGTAGGGCAGGCTTTAAAGGGGGCTGTATTTTCTTCGGCCATGTTTGAAAAACTTGGGATGCAGTCAGAACCAAAGTGGGACGCTGAGCGAACAGACTTAATTCAGTCCGTTCAGTTTGATGATCGGGATAAGATGGTGGCGTTTTGCCAAGCAATTCAATACGCGTCGCCAATTAATTCGCACGTGACGGCATACCCAGCTTATATGCCAGGATATGAAGACGATGTAATCATGGCAGCCGGTACGTTTGTTCAAGGGGCTAGCTTAGAGCTAACGGCAGATGGTCCAATCCGTCCACCGTATGTTGCTTATGTACAAGGTGGTTTAACGTATGCTCACGTTAAAGTAGCTATCTGCACAGCAATTGATTCAATGATTTTGAAAAAGTTAATTTAAGTATAATCTTGCTCAGCAAGAGAAAAAGATGAGCTATCGTGTATAAAAACAAATTAAAAATAAACTAAAATCGCTATTTTATTGTATTCGTGAAATATTCTAAAAATTTTTATGTGAGAATTGCTCACATATGGTTGACAGATAAACTAACATGGCATACAATGAAACTAGTTAATCAAAGGAGGAACTGAGATGAGTGACAACATACGAAGAAATACGCCGCTTTTCCCAATTGGAATTGTGATGCAGTTAACTGAGTTGTCGGCTCGCCAAATTCGCTACTATGAGGAACATGAATTAGTTACACCTGTACGATCTGAAGGTAATCGTCGATTATTCTCGTTTAACGATGTTGATAAATTACTAGAAATTCGTGACTTAATTGAACAAGGTGTAAACTTAGCTGGTGTTAAGCAGCTATTTCAAGTTCAGAAAGCGCAAGAAGGGCATAAAAAAGAGACAAAACCAGAAGATGAAAAGGTTGTAGCAGAAGCAAGCAAATCTGAGCTATCAGATGAAGAGTTACGCAAGATGCTTCGCGCTGAGTTAATGCAAGCAGGACGCTTTAACAAAGCAACGCTCAATCAAGGAGATATGTCTCGGTTCTTTCATTAAAAATTGTAAGTATTTATATGCTTCGTTAACAGGAAGTATATAAACTATAAATATTTTTTAGATTTAGGGGAGGATCACACGATGGCAAAGTACACAAAAGAAGATATTTTCAAAAAGGTTCAGGAAGAGAATGTAAAATACATTCGCCTTCAGTTCACTGACATTTTAGGAACAATCAAAAACGTTGAAATTCCAGTAAGTCAATTAGAAAAAGCGTTAGACAACAAGATGATGTTTGACGGTTCTTCAATCGAAGGTTTCGTACGTATCGAAGAATCTGATATGTACTTATATCCAGATCCAGACACGTTTGTTGTATTCCCTTGGACGTCTGAAAAAGGTAAAGTTGCACGTTTCATTTGTGACATCTACAATCCAGACGGAACTCCATTTGATGGAGACCCACGTAACAACTTAAAGCGTATATTAAAAGAAATGGAAGACTTAGGATTCAGTGATTTTAACCTTGGGCCTGAGCCAGAATTCTTCTTATTCAAGCTAGATGAAAAAGGAGAGCCAACGTTAGAATTAAACGATAAAGGTGGCTACTTCGACCTAGCACCAACTGACCTTGGTGAAAACTGCCGTCGTGACATCGTATTAGAGCTTGAAGAAATGGGCTTTGAAATTGAAGCATCTCACCATGAGGTAGCTCCTGGTCAACATGAGATTGACTTCAAATATGCTGGCGCATTAAGAGCTTGCGATGACATCCAAACATTTAAACTAGTAGTTAAAACAATTGCTCGTAAGCACGGCTTACACGCAACATTCATGCCAAAACCATTGTTCGGTGTGAACGGTTCAGGTATGCACTGCAACCTTTCACTATTCAAAGATGGCCAAAATGCATTCTATGATGCAAACGGAAACTTAGAGTTAAGTGATACAGCTCGTCAATTCATCGCTGGTATCATTAAGCACGCTCACAGCTTCACTGCTGTAACAAACCCAACAGTAAACTCTTACAAGCGTTTAGTACCTGGTTACGAAGCTCCTTGTTACGTTGCATGGTCTGCACGCAACCGTAGCCCATTAATTCGTATCCCAGCTTCTCGCGGAGTAGGAACTCGTGTTGAGGTACGTAGCGTAGACCCAGCTGCTAACCCATACCTAGCGATGGCTGTATTACTAAAAGCTGGTTTAGACGGAATCAAGAACAATCTTGAAGCTCCAAAACCAATTGACCGCAACATCTATGTAATGACTAAAGAAGAGCGCGTAAAAGAAGGTATCGTAGATTTACCTGCTACGCTAGCTCAAGCTTTAGATAGCTTCCAAGCTAACGAAATCATGGTTTCTGCATTAGGTGAGCACTTAGCTGAACACTTCATCGAAGCTAAGGAAATTGAGTGGGATATGTTCCGCACACAAGTTCATCCATGGGAACGCGATCAATACATGAGCCAATATTAATTGGTGGAAAGCCTGATATGACTGCATTTGTAGTCATTCAGGCTTTTTTTATTGTGGACGTATTTCTTTAGGATTTTACAGCTTGACCACATTTTGACCACATTATTTTTTTTCGGTAGAAATATGGTCATAGTTCATGTATTCTGAATAGCTTGCTATGCTGCGTTTTTCAAGCGTATTTGAAATGTGAGTG
>NZ_LWBK01000073.1:0-4978 GCF_001614195.1 Bacillus sp. VT 712
TCTATGCGCACTTCTTTTCGGACGTACTGACCCAGGTACAGCAGCTTTCCCTCAACTAAATCACCTTTTTAAAAAATCGAACCCGCACCAAGGGATCAGTCTGCCCAAAAACAGGTGAATCCCCATTTTTTAAGCATCAACCAGACTCCTTCACCTATTCATCCATTTGAAATTCACGAAAATTTAAACCATCGTGATCAAAAGTTGAAAAACGAAATGATTTTAGTTAGCTATGAATAATTCAGGTTATTATGTTTAAATCAACAAACTTTACAAAACTTGAGCAAGTATCAT
The DNA here is from genome assembly GCF_001614195.1 of Bacillus sp. VT 712. Classification (NCBI taxonomy): domain Bacteria; kingdom Bacillati; phylum Bacillota; class Bacilli; order Caryophanales; family Bacillaceae; genus Bacillus; species Bacillus sp. VT 712. The sequence continues at coordinate 295 of NZ_LWBK01000073.1, forward strand.
TAGCGAAAGAAATTGCGGTAATTGGCGTATCAGAATCACCTCTTACATCTATGTTAATGGCAAAAGGTAACATTGAAAAAGCACTTAGCACAGTTTATACGTGGAGAGAGAAAACACTTGATACTACTGGTGATTTATCAGCTGTTGAAGGTTCTGACGACATCCAATACTTTGAAACAGCACGTGCGGAACTTTCTAACATTCTTGAAATCTTCAAAAAGGGTGTTCAAATTTCAGGTTCAGCTGTTGCTATGAAATCAGGACAACTTGCTGAAGAGGTAGCAGATCGCCTTACAGAGTTAAAAATTTCAATGGAAAAGAAATTTATCATCGGTGTTAAAGCAGATGGTTCTGCAGCACCATTTAAACGTCAATTATCAGGTTTATTAGAATTTGCTGACCCTACAAACGCTGTAGAAGTAACAGGAGCAATCACAGAAGCAGACGTTAAGAAAGTAATGAGAAACTTGTGGGAGAAAGATTTAGGCGCAGGTAACTACTATGCATTTGTCAATGCTGATATCAAAGAAGACATCGACAATATCTACAAAGATCGCTACGGATATAACCACGTAACAACTTCATTCGGTTTGTTAGTAGATGAAATTGCTACTAACTACGGTAAAGTTCAATTCGTACTTTCTAAACATGTTCCAGCCGATAAAATGATTGTATTTAATGATGCTTACCTTGATATTGTTCACTTACGTGAAGCACACTTCGAACCTTTAGCAAAATCTGGGGATAACGTAAAAGGGCAGGTTATTGCTGAAAGCACATTAAAATTTGGCTCTAAAAAAGCATTTGCTGTAGTAACAGTATCTTAATACATAATCGGTAGGTCAGGTTCAACCTATTTTATTAAATCAAGTTTAAAAAGGGGAAATTTTAAAAATGATGAATGAAAAAGAATTTTATTTCTTAAAACGTAAACAGTTAAAAATTAGAATGATTGCATTGGCAAACTATATGAATTGTAGTCAATCTCTTATCAGTAGGTATGAGAATGGTCAGCGTTCATTATCTGAAATTAAACTTCAAAAATATAGAGAGTTTATCGACAACTATAAAACATAAAATTTAATCGAACGGAGTTGACAACGAGTGAATAACACATAAGGTCTCCTTGCTTGCTTATTTATAAGCTTCAAGGAGATTTTTTAATTTCTAAAACAAAATCGTATGTACTTGAATCAACACAAGGAGCAGATATGTATTATTTGCTTCTATTTATTATGAAAAAAGAAATTAGAGAATTATACCCTACATGGATTGATCAAACATTTTTAGAACACGATTTAATGCTTGGAAACGACATTGACTCTTTATTGAGCTGTAACTTGTTAGAAGAAATTACGAATGGAAAGTGGAATATCAACTATTTTTATGATTTTAAAAATTTCTATCGACACGAGAAAACAGATTTAAAACCAATTGGAGTTGATATGGCATTTAGTAAGAAAGTTAAATGTTTTGATAATCATGTAAGTAGGAAGAATGGATTTGAAGAATACAATAAATTTTGCGCTAATCCTAATCTTGCTCACGGTATTTCTCGGGATAATTATGCTAAAAAATATGGAATGTCTACATTGTTATTAATCATGGGATTATACGATATTCCATTACCAAAAGACGATTTATCAAAACAAATTTTATTATCTGTAGATGTAGGATTCAAAGGGCATTTTGTTGACTACTTTAAACCAATACATACAAATTGGCTTGAACGATTGGGCTTTACTGAATTAATTGATACTTTAAATAAGTATGATAAAAATCATTTTTACAATGTTTTATTACATTATGGCTTGAATGAAGATATCAAGATTAACCAAGATGGAAAAGTTTATACCAATATTGATTTATTAGGATTACAGAATAAGTTTGATTTTGAAATTGGTTTACCAGATCAGAAGTTTAAATTAATTAAAAGATGTAAATCAGCCAGTCATGATATTAATAAAAAGACCTTACCATCTAAAGATAAGTTAATTAGTTTAGCTTATACAGGTAAAAATTACATCAACTATACATACAAAGATTAAGCTGCGTTTAAAACGCGGCTTTTTCTATTTTTATTAGGAGGAATTTCAAATGTACAAAAATAAAAACTATTTCTTTTGCTATAACAAAAAGGTTTCTGACTTTTTAACTTACAAAGGCATTCGCTTTATTACCGTTGCACAAGACGTTAAAACTGGTAAGTTATTCAGTTTGTATGAAGTTAATGAGTGTCTTCAAGCTGCTTTAGACGAGTACAAAGCCCTAAATAACAAGTAAAACAGTGATTTTATATAAAATCTTATCCAATAAAAAATCCTATATTTAGTCGGAGGACATTAATCATGAATTATGAACAATTAAAAGAGTATTTAATTAGCAACGATGCTGAAACACAAACGTTTTTACCAAATGAAATATTCGAAGAGTTGAAAGTAATTGAGAATGTACAGCATCGAGCATTTGCCTATGCGTACATTTATTTAAACACTTATCTATGGAGATATGCTAAGTATGGAGATATTCCATATAAAGATTTAACGCAAGAAAAAATCAAAGAGATTTTAGGCAGAAAAGGTGATAACAGATTAAACTATCTGATTAAAAAAGATGGTTTACTGGAACAAATGAAATGGCTAGAGACAACCAATGATTTTCCAACAATTACTGAATGGAAAGAGGAGTATAAACATACTCTTGAGAATGGTAAGGACAGATATATCGGCTATTTGGAATTTACCATGCTATCTGATTGGATTGGAAATCCTTTTTGGGAAGATATTAAGCCGCCCAATAAATTCACTGTGAAAAAACCAATTAGATGTACATACCGATATCCTAATGATCAAGACATGATTGAAGAATATGATGATGGATATGAGGACGGTACATTTCATTTTGTTGATAATACACACAGAGTACCAATTGAAGTGTTCATTTATTGTATGAGTAAAAAAGAGGTAGGTATCAAAGGATTTTACATGTATTCTTATTTATTTGCAAAAAATCAATGTTTTGGTGCTTACGATAGAACACTAGTCGCTTTATCGCAAGATTTAGCTATTCCTGAGAAAACAATTGATAGATATTTAGATATAGTTAAAAAATTTAATATGGTTAAAGCTTTACATAACCAGAAGTTCTTTGTTGTTGGAATGAAAAAAGAAGACCGTAAAGCTAATACATATATTACCCAAAATATAGATGCTTTTACAGATACACCAATTGACTACAAGAAAATTGAAATCAAACCAAGACAAGAATATTTAGAAGAATTGAAACAAGAAGAAGAAAAGTTGAAAAAAGAAGAATTTGCGAAACGTGGGCAAGACATTCCATTAGAGCAATTACCGTTTTAATTTTCTATACCTGACAAAATGACGGTACATTAATATAAACCGATATTATATAAAGGTTAAGTTAATGTTAATTATTAGTTATTATTAATCAGTTATTATTAATCAGTTAAATATTAAACTTAAAATAATAAAAAATTACGATTAATATTTATATACCGTCAAAATGTCAGGTATGGAAAAATCAATTATTAAAATTAATCTTGGAGGAATCTTAATGGGGAATTTAACTCAATCAATTATTAAAATTGATGAAGGAATTACAGAAATAAATCAGTTATCTGAGAAGCTACATGAGTATAACAAAAGAGAAGTTAATCATGTAGATATGTTACTTCAAGCTATTCATGACCCAAGAAGTATTAACGATATTATGTCTGATATTCAAGAAAGTGTAAAAAGTAAAAGTATCTATTATAAACAAGCGTTAGAGAAGTTAAGAGGTGAGTTTATATGAACATTTATGACGCATTGAAACAAGTTGACGGTAAGAAAGCAGAATACTTCAAGTGGAAGCATGATTTGAGATTTAAGCGTAATCTTCCCAAAAAAACACAAGAAGAGTTTTTAAGATTTATTGACCGTAAGACATTAGATGGATTTATCAAATGGGAAAAGTCAGAAGAGTATAAAGCGTTACTATTGCTGATGCTAGGCACTCAAACGGCACATGATTTACATGAAGTGTATCAAGCAGTGCTAGAAAAAGCAAAGCAAGGCGAAGACGTAAATAATTTTATTAAGCTACATAAAGAAATTAATACAAGTTCTAAAGTTGCCCAACAGATTTTCAAAGTAAGCCCGAAATAAAAAACAGCGTACCTTCATGGTACGCATGATAAATAGCCGTATTTTTATGATTTTTTATCAAAAATACGGCCTCATCTATCTTCTATTACATGTTGCTTGAATCATTTTAGACCAAGGCATGTATTGATCTAGAATTTCAGGATTTTGATGGATGCCGATATTCGGTAGATCCGTCAAAAGTTTCTTTATATATTCATAGAAATCAATGCCATTACTTTTTGCAGTTTCTGCGATACTCAAACAGATGGCATTCGCTTTTGCACCGGTTTCACTAACACTAAAGAGCCAATTTTTTCGACCAATGACATTGGGGCGGATGGCGTTTTCGGCTGGATTATTATCAATCTCAATGCGGCCATCGTTCAAGAATGCTCTAAGCCCATTTGCTCGATTCAACGTATATTCAGCTGCCTTTGCGAGGGCATTTTTTCCGTAGAATGGTGATGTTTCAATCCAGTTAAGAAATTTGTCAACGATTGGCTTCGAGTATTTTTGGCGTTTTTTTCTGCGCTTGC
>NZ_LWBK01000074.1:0-4454 GCF_001614195.1 Bacillus sp. VT 712
ATTGGCCAGTATCGGAAGAAAGTTCGCCTCCATCGTGAGTTAATTTGAGTTGGTGATTGAAATGAAGTGTTGTTTGCGGTAATCTAATCATGAGAAGAATCCTTTCTTTTGGTTAGTTCTTAGTCGATTTAACCTTAACAGAAATGGATTCTTTTTTCATTTTTTTAGTGAAAAAGAGAATCCCACAGGAAAGCCGATAAATCGCCTTTCCTGTGGGATTTTGTATTTGGGTATGAATAATTCAGGATATAGATAAACATGATGGAACTGTTCATTGGAACGATGAAAGTAAATATCAAGATACAAAGTATGATGAGTTAAAAATGGTATGTAAAACAGAAAACCTGATTTATTTTGAAAACACCATCTTATTTTGGACATTTCCAGTCGAGGTATTTAAATCTTTTAAACAAGTGTACGTTTTAACCTACTTATTTGAAGCACAGGAACAGAGATACTATTATGATATGCATCAGCTTAACTACTCTTATAAAGCTGTAGCACGAACAGTAGACGGTGTTTATACATTAGTTAATCATGAAGAGAAGGACCCCTATAACAAAGAACAGATTAAGTCTCTAATAAATATATATGAAGGCAATTTAAACTCTATAGGAGACAACCCAAACAGTCTTTCATTATCGTGGTATGGGAAGAATGCGTTACTTTTAAAAAAAATGAAAAAGAATATCAGCACTTATTTCAAAAATAATACACGTACGTCTTCTCAGCTAAATATGTGGACTTGTTATAAAGTTTATAGAGGAGAACTAAAAGACAAAGGATACAGCGGCACCTCAAAAAGGCCTTGTTTTGTGGCACATAATGCACGTGCTACAAATGATTATCAACATAAACAAGCTTTAGCCTATGTCATTAATCGCTTTATGAAGCCTCATAAATATAAATTTTTCCGTTCTAAGGGTATCGAAGTCAATCAAGATTTATGGGCACTATCAGAACTACTTCAGTGGATTTGGAGAAGTCGCATTAGAACTGGAAAACCTGTTAATTTATATATTCCAAGCAAAAGAATGAGAACGATTTTAAAAGATTACCTAGATAGCGATAAATAAAAATGGTAGTGATACGATACGCCTTTATTTTTTATAAAAGAAGGTTTTAGCACAAAGATATAGAATGATACAGGCAAGCATATTGAATTGGAGTGATATTTTTGGATATTAAAGAATTGGTTATACAAGATTTTCTTGAGAATCAAGGTCATATATTTCATTTAATGTACCGAGGTTATTACAATCAACATCATATGGCCTTACTCAAAGGACAAGAAGTGGCTTTAAGTAATTTAATATTACAAATACATGAACGAGATTTAAATGCTGAAACAGATAATGCTACATTTCTATATAACTTCACAAAAAAATATATAGAGGATGGTTACCAAACCGGAAACGAACATTTAGATTCTGCTTTAGAAAAAGAATTTATTTCTGGTGCTTCGCCATTAAATATTTAAAAATCTTCGCTTGTTACCAATGATGGTAGCAAGCTTTTATATTATATATCGTCTGAAAATCCCCTTTTCTACGTTATAGGCATGGATACGAAGAAAATTAATAGTTGAAAGGAAATAAAATTATGCCTATAAAAAGCAATCACTTTACTTTTATTACACAAACAGTTGATTTTAAAGATAAAAATATATCCGTTGTTGTAAAAGAAGCCAATCAGCCAAATCTTACTTTAATAGTCGAAGGAATTATAGAAGCGACGAAGTAATATAAAAATAAAAAAGAGTGCTGAAATCTTAGCACTCTTTTTATTTGTGTAAGTTATTATTTCCAAAATATCTCTAAGGTAGGCTGCACCCCTTCCCCTTTCGGAAAACTCCAGATTATCTTATCTATAAACGTTAGCAACCCTTTATTTAATTTTTCATCATCAAGACGCTGCCATTCATTTAAAAACCGTTCTAATCGTTCTAAATAATTAGAAATACTTTTAGCCTCATCTTCTTTAGTGGTATCTGATACTTGACTGAACTCATTCTGAAGGTTAACTAATTCTTCGTTACGCGTCCTTGTACGCATTTTAAACATTTCCATGTCAATTAAACCTTCTTCTAATTGTAACTGGATTAAATCTAAAGCTTTTTGTACTTTTTTAATTTCTGTATCCAACTTTTTTAATTTTACTTCTTTAGAATTAATTATAACCGAATCTTCTTGGTAACTTTCTAATAACGCTTTAATTTCTTCTCTATGTTCAGATATTCTAGAAATAATTAGTGTCATCATGGCATTATAATTGAATCCCCTGTTACTGCATGTAACACCTAACCTATCTTTTTTATTACATGGTTGAAATACTTTAGTATTCGTTTTTCTGTCTTTACGATTAGTAATTGAGTGTGTTCTGCCACAATTAGCACACTTAATAATACTAGATAACCCATGTCTACGCTGTTTGGCACGTGGAGATAGTTCTCTCCTTGCTTGTAAAGCTTTATTAGCCTTATCCCACGTTTTTTCGTCAATAATAGGCGGATGTGCATCTTTTACAATAATCCATTCTTCAGAAGGACGAATCTTACCTTGATATTCATTTCTACCCTTTAACTTATTTGATACAATCCACCCTTTATATATTTCAGATTGTATCATTCTTTTTACAGTATTTCCGTGAAAGTGATTACCTCGGTTAGTTCGATAACCTAATTTATTCAATTCAATAGATATATTATCAACACCAACGTCATCTATAATTAGCTGAAAGGCTAACCTGACTGCTTCCGCTTTATTTTCATCTATTTCAAGCTTTTTTTCTAATGGATTGTAAATATAACCATAATTAGGAACTCCATTTGACCATCTGCCCATTTTAGCACTATCTTTCTTGCCTTTTCTGAAACGTGCTTTAATACCTTCGTATTCCATAAAGTCAAAAAAGCCGTTAAACTTTATAGCTTGTAAATCCTCATATTCGTTTAGATTATAAGGACGTTCACTATCAGTAATAAAATATATATCTTGTTCTCGCAACAGCTTCATAAACCTGCTTACTTCAATGTCATCACGCGTTACTCGTGCCATATTAACTGATAGTACTGCATCAAATATTCCTGAATTAAGTTTTCTGCACATTTCTACGTATTTTGGACGATTTTCATTCATACTGCTTCCAATCTCTTGAAACAGTTCATATTTCCAATTATGTTTGTTAGCAATTTCTAACAAACGATTTCTATGCTTTAGTAAAGTTGCTTCTGTCTCTTCTCCATCATTATTTCGAGACTTTCTAAGATATATAGCAACATTTTTAATTTTATTATCAAAGTTCATTTCCCTAGCCACTCCTTGAATCCTATATAAATGACTTTATAAATAGTCTATATACCTAAAACGAAATTTCGTTTAAAGTCAGACTCTTAAATTATCATTTATTAGTATTTAAATTGTGGTTAGTCTAAGAAACGTGCCATCAATGACAAGTGCTATATCCAATTGATACAAATACAGGCTTATTTTCACGCCTGGCTTTTTCAAAGGCTTCTTCTCCCCACGGATACCAATTAACTGGGTTATGTGCGTGCTGTAGCAGATAAGGAGATTTCTCATGAATCAGTGCGTTAGTATATTTTTGCATCTTTACACCTTCTTTCTATAATGATAGTTTACCGCCTTCTATTACTTTCTCCAAATGAACTAGGGTTAGCTCATCATTTATTTTTGTAGTTCTTATCACGAAAAAGCCTTTCTTTTGATAAAGACAAATAGCTGGCATATTCTTTGAAGCCGTTGAAACAGATATCTTAGTAGCTGAATAGTTTTTTTCTACAAAGGCTAGTAATTTTTGAGCAATTCCTTGTTTAAAATGCGCAGGATCAATAAACAACCGGTAAATATCTAACTCTTTCCCCAGCACTTTAAACGAAATAACGCCGGCTAACGTGTCTTCTATGTAGTATCCCAAAAATATCTCTTTAGATTGTTGTAGGTGGAGGAGCGTTTCTTGCAAAGGTGGAATCTGACGACTACGAATAATTGATGCTTCAACTTCGTATGATCGTTTTTGTAAAGCTAAAATGGCTTTTGCTTGTTGATTATTTAGCACACTATTTTCTTTAATCATTTATTCCTCCATCTGTTTGTCTTCTTTACTTTTCTATCATTATAACTTATCTGGTTCTTAACGTTAAAAAAATAAAGTGATTCTGTTCTAAATAGCCGTACTTGTTGATATGTAGTAAGCCCGAAATATAAAAAATAGCGCACCTTCACGGTACGCACGACGAACGGCCAGCTAACTGAATTTTTTTCAGTTAGCTGGCTATTTTGCACATGTGGCTTGAATATTCTCTGACCATGGCATGTAATTATGTAAAATCTCAGGGTGTTGATGAAACGATATATTAGGTAATTCCGTCATCAGCTTTACCAAGTACTGATAAAAATCAATTCCGTTTGCTTTGGCCGTTTCAGCCAAACTCA
>NZ_LWBK01000075.1:0-11773 GCF_001614195.1 Bacillus sp. VT 712
CTCTTGCGTTTAGTAGCATACTGCTTTAAAATACCTAAGCTTTCTAGCTTATTACAGATATTAATAATAGTTCTACGTGTACGATCTACCATTTTAGCAATGTTATTCTTAGTTAAAAAACTAACTCCAGTATACTTTGCAGAGTGACGATGTAAGATATCTAATACAGCTATGTCTGTCTTATTTAATTGATCTTTATATGTTTCTTTATATGTACGCACAGTTTCATTTAATTTATCAATAGAATGAAATGTTGCTAGATTTTCGTATGTTTCTTTATTCGCGATAATTGTTATTCTTTGGTTTGCCATTCTCATTCTCTCCCTTTTATATAGAAAACAAAAAAGGACGTATCTACCGTATGGTAAACACGTCCTTTTAATCATAATAAAAGAGACTAAACTCAACCCTTGTTTTTCTGGAAATTCTATCGTAAAATACAGATAGGAATTACAGAAAAAAGGTGAAGCAGGTGTTTACCGTAGTGCTGTTACGGTGAACGGTTATATAAGGGCCCTAATCCTTCTATAACACGCTTTGCCTTTTTTGTATTTCCGGACTATTTAATTAAATTAATTGTAGCAAAATTCACCAATTTAAACAATGTGATTCAAGGAATAATTTTAATAATCTTAAATTCTCTTAAAGTTAAGACCGGCGTAATTTCTATAAATGATAAGGGTTACATTTTTAAAAAAATTGGTCTATACCAGCTATTGTTTTAGATGAATGCAAATGTTAATATATTTAGAAGATCGTTCCAATAATTTGGGGGTGTTCTATAATGAAATACATAGCAATTGGTGTTGCTGCATTAATTTATTCATCTATATTAGATTATTTAAGTGATGAATATGGACTCAATTATTTTATTAGGTTGATACTTTTAGCAATTTTAGTAGGTATTACTTATAAGATATTTGAAAGAGTAGAGCTACGTAACAAAAAAGAGCATACTAAAGACTGACCTTTCTTCAGGTCAGCTTTAGTTATATCTCTTAATATGTTGTAATTTTTGGATTGCTGGATCTGTGCCAAGCAGTTCCAGAGCCACTCATATAAGAATAGCGTGAAGTTTGAGTAACTTTAATACCTTTTGCATCATTATCTTTAACCTTCTTTAAATAACCTTTTAAAGTAGTGCTTTGCGACTTAATTGCAGTAGTAAGTGCATCTTTTCCTAAGTCTGAACCGAGAGCACCACCAATTGCGCCAAGAACGCCTTTTACTTTACCACCGATTGCAGCTCCAATCGCGACTGCAGCTTTTTCAACTACATAGTCAGTGATCTTGGCAAAGCTGATTTTCTTCTGTAATTCAGCTTTTGAAATATATTCTGTTGTTGTTTTAGTATCTCCTACCATTGGCATAATATCGTCCTCCTAAATATTAATCATTTAAAATTGTTTACACTATATAAAAGACTAGCTGCGACTTAAATAACAACCTCATATAAAGTTTTTTATTTATTTTTTTATTAAATCCCAAAAACCTGGTGCACTTGTATCAAACCTATTAATTGCTTTTAATATTTGGATTTGTAATTCTTGCTCTAGATCTTCTCTTTCTTCAAAGGAATGGGCTAGTTGACTCTCTTTTTTTACCTTTGGAATGAATAAAGAGACAACTTTCGAAGTCGCAGTTTCATCACCTTTTTTTGCTTGTTGTACTAATTTATATAATGAGCTCATAGTCATTCCTCATTTCTTCTGAATTTCACCAATTAGATTTTCAATTACTTCTTCTAATCTTTGAAAGCTTTTTTCTAAGCGAGTTAATAAATAAAAAACTAAAACAATTGGAAATCCAACATTACTCAATGCTGTAAGCCAATCAAATTGGGTTTCCATTAAATAGCCTCTCCATACAAGGTCCGAATCTTATTGAGGATTTTTTGATAGGTTTTAGATACGTATTGCTGAGAAACTCCTAATAAAGCCCCAATCTCTGTATGGCTAAATTGATATACAAAGGATAAGTTTAATATTTGTTGTTGTTTAGTGGTTAGCGAGTTAATTATTTGACATAACTTTTGATCCTTTATGAAATCAATTAAATTATTAGATGTCTTTAGGAATATATCGATTATCTCTTCATCGCTACTAACTAATTCTGCAAAAGAAATTCCACTTTCTTGTGGTTTATCCATGATTAGTTGATAATGGTTGAAGTGTTTTGTTGTTTTTACATAATATTTTTGCGCATAAAATTTTAGGAGCATAGAGAGATAATGAGTCAAACGAACTTCCGCATAAAATTCTTGAAATGCCTTATCTAAATTCTCTCTATTTTTTAATTGAGGATGACAGATAGATTGCTCTAACATCTTAAAATTTTCCTTTTTTTCTAAAAAACTTTTAATGATGGGGTTTTCTAATTCTCTTTCATATTTCATTAAAAAGAGATTTACTTTTTTATAGTTGCTTTTTAACATAGATTAACTACCTCCTTCTAATTATATAAAAGGAATTTAAGAAGAAAATTCACAACCGAAAACGAACGTATGTTCTATTTAATTATATACTAAACTGCTCCATTTTTGAACGGAAAATAGAAAAAATATCATAATTAACTAAAATTATCTATATACAACAAAAGTATATGAATGTTGAATTTCATTTCTTGGAATATCCTCTTCTGTGTTCAAAGCAATCCATAAGCCATTTAAATCAAAATAGGCTAACTTTCTCCCTTTAACAAGTAGCTTTGCTTGAAGGACATTTTGATAAAAATCTATTGATTTATCTAGATTTGAAACTGAAAAACAAATGTGGTTGATACTTAACAATGCTTATTTCCTCCTCGAATTTTGAAATCTTTTTAATCAGTTTATAGGTCTTATAAAAAATCATCTTTTCCATAATTTTTGCCACCAACTCTTCTTTTCTTCTAGTGATGTAGCAATCTGTTCTTGAACTTCTAATAATAACTTTTTTGTTTCCTGTGAATCTCTTAATGACTGGATTAACTTTTGATCACGTTCTTCAAGTTTGTTATTTATATAATCTTCTTGGTGTTGCTGCTTCTTTTCTACATCAGCAACATGCTTCCGCAATTCCGCAATCTCTTCTTTTTGATCAGCAATCACCTGCATGGTTTTACCCATTTGTTCGAATGCTATTTGAAGTTGCAAAGCATACTGTTTTACGTCATTTTCTGCTTGCTGTTGCGCTAATGCTGTGTTGCTGCGGTTACTTACTTAGCACCTTTAGGGTGCAATTGTTGCCTTTATGGCAACATAGTTTTAGGGGATTTATATAGCGATCCAACGTGCTGACGTTGGCGGGGGTAGTGGGGCGAGAAGCCCCGCGGTCTTAGGTTTTGCACGCTTGCGTGCTTGCCTGTTTGACAGGCAAAGAGCCTCGCAGAGCACACGACTTTATGGATGTAAAGTATAGTGTGCTATACTTTACATGGAAGTAGTGACCGGATTATAATCCTAAATAGAGGTGTACATAAGGGTGGTGGAGGCATGAGTTTTGCGATTTGTCGGATGGAAAAAATGAAGTCCCATGATTTAAAAGGAATGCAGTTTCATAATCAACGAGAGAGGGAGAGTAAAACGAATCCCGACATCGATAAGGAGCGTTCTCATTTAAATTATGATTTGGTGAATCCGGATAAGATTGATTATAACAAACGAGTGAAAGAGATCATTGAGAGTCAGAAAACAGGAACGAGGAAGACCAGGAAGGATGCTGTTCTGGTCAATGAGTTGCTGATCACGTCTGATCGAGGTTTTTTTGATCGGTTAAATCCAGCTGAAGAAAAACAGTTCTTTGAAGAGAGTTATAAATTATTTGCTGATCGTTATGGCGAGAAGAACATTGCGTATGCGATGGTTCATATGGATGAAAAAACGCCTCATATGCATTTGGGGGTGGTTCCCATGCGTGATGGGAAGCTACAAGGAAAACATGTTTTTGATCGGAATGAATTACGTTGGATTCAAGACGAGTTTCCAAAGCATCTGCAGAAGCAAGGGTTTGATGTGGAGCGAGGAGAAAAAGGATCTAATCGGGAGCATTTAACGACGCAACAATTTAAGGCCAAAACATTAAAAGAACAAGTTGAGAGGTTAGAAAGTTCTTTATCTGAAAAACAAGCAGCGAAACAGGAGATTGAAACGTCTATCAATGAGATTGAGCATCGTTTAAGCGATTTAGGGAAGTCGTTAGATCAAGTGAAAAAGGTGGACGAGATTGACGTAAAGCTTGAAAAGAAGATGGGCTTATTCGCTTCTGACAGGGTCATATTGGAGCGAAAGGATTTTGAAGGTATTGAAACCTTAGCGAAAGCTTCAGAAGCCCTTAAAATGGAAAATAGGCAGCTTAAAATAGAAAATCAAAAACTTCATGACGGAAAAGACAAGCTTATAATGGAACGTGATTTGGTCCGAAACGAAAATATGGAGTTGAAGAAAGAAAACAAGCAGCTGAAAAAAGAGAATGACTTTTTAAAAGGAACACTAGAAAGAGTAAAGGAATTGTATCAGGAGAAATTGCCTGAACTGGCGAAGATGGTTGGGTATGTGAAGGCGAGTTTTTTAGATAAAGCGAAAGAAAAGTTGTTAAAACGATATTTTACTGATGATAACGAAATCAAAGGGGCTCAGAAATTTGCCCTGGATAAACAGGAGCAAGAAAAGCAGATCCAATCGACACGAAAGAGAAATCGTGATCGGGAGGGTGGTTTGGAGCGATAAGGAAAAAGCCCATTATCGTATAGAACCCCGCCGTCGCAAGCGCAAGGAATCGAAATGAGCTTTTTTTTATTATATAAAAATGAAAGAGATTTAGACATAAGAAAGAAGTTTGGATGATCATGTTAATGGTCAGAGGGAGGAAGAATGATTTGTTCGTACTGTGGGTCTGATAACGGTGGAAACTATGCAGAAAACTGTGGGTTTTGTGATGCTCCATTGAAGAAGCAGCGTCCAACGATGAAAGAGTTTGTCTATTTAAATCAATGTGAATTACCTTTTGATCAGCTGTCGAACTTTCATACATATGATTTATTGGTTTTGCTACGATTGGTAAGAGAAGAACGGTCAAAATCGTATAATCTCATGAGAACCGTTCAGAAGGCGCCAGAAGAGGTTGTTGTTGATCTAGATACATCAGCCTTTGCGGAAAGTGAATATAGGATCTATACGGCTCGTATGAAGGTGGTAGAAGGTATTTTGATTGATAGAATGGGGTACAAGCCTAAAAGAGTAGATGATAAATTACTAGAGAGTTTGAGAAAAAAGGTAGAAAATGGCTAGAAAAAAGGGAGTTTTATTGGTATTGTCGAAAGTAGAAAAAGAAAAAACCGCCCTGTCTTTGGTCGGATAGGCGGTTTTTGAAAATTTGCAAGGGATTAGTCCCTTTATTCACATTATTAGAGTATTTATATTCTAACACAAAGAGACTAATTCCTGCTACATAGGGAGAGGAATTAGATGAAAAAAAATGTTGGTAATTTTAGTGAAGCAGAAAGAAAAGCACGATTAAGAGATTTAGAAAATGAAAAGATATTAACTGAGGAAGAACTACAACAAGCAACTGAATTGCAAACTAAAGCAAATTCTAGAGGAATGGTATTAATTCCTGAAAGAAAAGTTAAAAATAAAGCGAGGTTTGTCCAGTTGAATCAAGCAAATCTTTTGTATTTACGTGAAATTAAATATCTAACTACTGCTGAAAAGACTTTTTTAATAGATATTGCTCCTCATGTTGAAATTGAATCTAATTGCATTGTAGAAGATTGTAAAAAGATTAACTCAACACCTTTAACTCAAAGTGATCTTGCAGTAGTTTTAGGAAAGAAAAAACAAAATGTAAATCCGATTATTAAGGGTTTAATTGATAAAGGCATTTTAGCCCGTTCTGAAAGTGGTTTAGAAGATAATAATGTTAGAGCATATGCTTTATTTGTAAATCCTCATATTATGTTTTCTGGAGACAGAGACAATGTAAACGGAACTTTAAAAGCTATGTTTAGAAGAACTCCTGCTGAATTAAAAAAACTACCTGAGAAATTATTTTAGAGCCAATTTTGGCTCTTTTTTTATTCATTTCGTGGTAATGATTTTTCATTACGAAAGTAATGATTTTTCATTACCACGAGATTACCCGAAAAACCAATCATATCAAGGGTTTAACCCACTTTTGAAAACTCCCCCCTTCTTACTCTTTATTTAATAGCAATTCGTCATTCGTTTTGCAACACTAATTTTATATATTTTTCGTTATTGCCTTTAAGGCTAAAAGGTTGCCATCAAGGCAACCAAAACCTTGTTTGTAAGGAGCTATAGTTAACATAATGAAGCATTATTGGTACTAAAAAAGGATCTCCAATTGAGATTAAGTGTTGATCTGTAAGTGTGATTAAATGAATAACATACCTATAACATCAATATTTTTAATTTATAAAGTAATCTTTCATTAACGAAAGTAGGTGTTTGTTTTTGCAAATTCATGTTGTTAGAAGTGGACAGAGTCTTTATGTCTGTTATATAGGCAACTACAAATGTTTCTTAAAGATAAGCTTAAGTAGGGGATCATTTTCAAGATTGTTATTGGTAGGTATTATAAATTACGTTAGTAATTATGTAGTTAGCAATAACTTTTTTATTTTCTACTCCTTCTCCTATTTAACGAGGGGATGATGGGGCATATGCATAAAAAGGCTACTTTTCATACAAGATCTATTAGTTAAAAAGGAATGAAAACATTGATAAATCAACGATGTATAAAAAGCTGCATAAACCATAAATTTAAAAAGCAAACGAGCCCTTGTGTATCAAGGGCTCGTTTTTTTCATGTGTTCCGGAAAGAGTGTTTATGTAAACTAGTTTTGTATATGGGGTCTCACCAACATTTAGCGGAAAACATACGCTAAGCAGATTTCGATAAGTAAATTAGGGCCTTTTATACGTTTAGACATTAAATTCGTTCACAAACTTAATATTTTAATAATTATTGAACATTGATTATTGAACGAGTTAATGGACACTTCCGAAGGGAAGAAACACTTATAAATCCTTTAATGACAAGGTGTTCACCAACTCAAGATTTTCTGAACAATTCCTTAGCGTATGTTTTCAGCGTTTCGTTGGTGGGACCTCTATATGGTATACATAGCTTATATTTTAATCTTGAGATAAATAAATCCAATTTCTTTCATCAAATTCTTCAATAATATAACTTGAACCTATATCTTTTAAAATTTTATTGAAAAATTTTATGTCAACTTCGTGATCATACAAATCTTCTTGAATGTATTCTGTAAAGATAAAGTTTGTTAAATTTGTATTGTTAACAAAATCTGAAAAGAATGATTTTAGAAAGTATGAATTTTCTTCACTTAATTTTTCGTCATTGATTAATGAAATCCTGAAAACATTTAAAATCGCATTAATATCTTCTTCATCCATATAACATAATGGATCTAGTTTTTTATCTTCTTCTGTGAATGGTTTTCTAGTGTCTTCAATTACTACATAAGAGAAGATTTGTCCGTCTTTTGATACTCGAAAAATTTCCAAATCCCGCAATTTTATAATTCTATTAAACGATACCATAATTTCCTCCTACCCAAATAACAATTCAAATTAGATACTACTAAGTTTAAAGGTATAGTATTTATTTTACAGTAAAATAATCTTATTTGTTGTTAATGAATATATACATACACATAAAAAAGGGATTTGCAGCTGTAAATTTCTTTTTTGTTTCCTAGAATATGGATTATGTTAACTAACTTTGTATACGATATACAGTTAAAAAGAGAAAAAACTACCTTAGGCGGGAGGAGTTTTTTCTGCTAAAGAAGAAAGTTAGTTGTAGATGCCTCACGGCGTCTTGAGTAGTTTGCTTAAAGTAGTAAAAATTATGCATACAATCGAGTGTAAATAAAATTTTATTTGAATTTAGGTTTCGAAATATATAAAAAGGGGAAAAGTAACCTAATTTTGTTCCAGATGAATTTTAAATAAAAAAATGATTAATATGTTGATTGAACAAATTATGATAATGAATCTGGAGGGAAGGTATGTCAATTAATAAAGAAGTTTTATATCGTGGTACAAGATTTAAAATTATTCATATTTATAGTTCTGGTTATTGTGAGCTTAGAAAAATTAATGATCCTTTCAAAGTAGAACTAGCTTTATTAAATGATATCTTACTAACAGGATAATGAAGGCTGAACATTCTTATTTGATTAACGAAACTGACTCAATTTAAATATTATTGCTAAACAAACATATTAATCATTTTTTGATAAAAACAGAAGAGACTCCTGACCATGGTCAGGAGTCTCTTCTGTTACATTTATTTTATTGAAGGGGTACAGTCCCGAAAATGCAGATTTACAACGTTAAGCAATTCTGAGAAGAAAAAAAGGCTAACTTAACAACGATAAGGGTTTTGAGACAAGTCATATGATACATTCAAAACTCTTATTTTACCTATTATTAATTCCATATCAATAGAGTAGACTCTATTGATACATGCCTTAGATCCCTTGATATAACTGGGTTTGCATTCTTACCGTTGTAAATCCGCAAAATCCTGATGCCACCCCTTAAGTCACTTTTTAGATTTAGGAACTCCTCATCTGTTACAGTAAATGCAATATGAGTAACACTATGTTGCATTCAACGCAGATGGAAAATAAAGAAGAACCCTTGATAGATAAGGGTTCTTCTTTATTTTTGAATATGATAAACTAATCAATACAACATATTAAATACATAGACGTAGTTCAATATAACATACTGAATATATAGAGAGGTGAGTTTATGCTTATTAAAGGGCAGCAAACCGTTGAACCCATTCGAGATCCAGAAAAGATTCGAATGATGAAAGAACATTTACTACATAAATCTTATCGTGATTATTTTCTTTTTGTCTTTGGCATCAATTCTGGGCTACGCATTAGCGATATTTTACCTTTAAGGGTTATGGATGTTCGGTCGGCCGATCATCTTCGTTTTCGAGAACAAAAGACAGGGCATGTACGAAAAATCCGGATTCCACATAACCTTCAACAAGAGATTGAAAAGTACACGCGTCATATGGCTGATTCTGACCTTCTTTTCCCTTCTCGGAAGGGTACAAGTCACGTTCGAAGAGAAACGGCCTGGAGGACCATTAACAGCGCCGCACGCGCGTGTGGTATTAAAGGGGCCATCGGTACCCATACCATGAGAAAGACATTTGGCTATCACTTCTACCAACGAACAAAAGATGTAGCCATGTTGCAACAAATCTTTGGCCACTCGGCGCCGTCTGTTACACTCCGATACATCGGGATTACAGATGACATGATTGATCGAACATTAGAAGATTTTGCGTTATAAAGGAAACATAATCGTAGAGTAAGATGGCTGCTTAAACTAGAGGCATACAGCCATCTTATGCTATAGATATGCCTTCTTTTTTTGTTTATTCCTGCCGAAAACACCGGCGGCCATTTTGCTCATAGAAAACCTTTTTTTCGTGAGCGTTCCAAAATAACGTGGCCGCCTCTCTAAATTCCTGAAGAGCATAAGGGGTTTTTGCTATCACAGGGTGTGATAGGCTAGGCAAAGCCTAGCAAAACCGTGATAGCAAAGAAAATCGCTATATGTCCCCCTTGAGTCCCCTTTTTTTGGTGGATGTCCCTTTCGCGTCCCCCTTTAAAATCTCAATGTCCCTCTATTTTGAAGCCATGTCCCCTTTACGTCCCCATCACTTAATATCCTTTTTCTAACTTTTACAGCAACGTTCACTTTAATTTTAGGGATATTATTCATCTAATTTTCAAAAGAATTTCAGGTTCTTTGTCTTACTTTACACACTAATAAAAGTATAAAATTTAAAAAGAGTATTTCACTAAAATCATGTGGACTTTGAGGGGACATTAAAAAAAAATGAGGTACCTGTGAAGGGTCCCTAATTAAAATATAGTAATTGTTGAAGGTACGCTGAAGGTGCCTAGCTTTAACTTGAGGGTACGTTGAGGGGGTTCTTGATAGGTTTTCTCTGGGCCCATAGTTTTGCTAGGCTTTGCCTAGCCCCACACAGTCTGCGGGGGCAAAAACCCCTTATGCTCTTAAAAGATTTTCTACTTTGTTACCCCTTACCTCCAGAATTCCCACCATTTCTTTTTATTTCTTTCTTGAGAAGTAGCTACGAGTTTCTTCGTTTCTTGAACTTCACGCATAACCTTAATAAGAAGCTCATCCCTTTTTTCTACCCCGTCTCTTTCATCTAACCTTTCGATCAGCATTCTCTTTAGTTCATGTATTTCTTGCGTTTGGTTGTTTTTGATGTTCTGTACTTCATTTTTAAATAGCTGTTCTTGCTGTTGAAGAAGTTTTACAAAGCGTTGCTCTTGTTCTTTCAACAAAACATTCATTAAGGTCATAGCGTCATGACTATCTGAATCCTCATCCTTTATGACGTCATGCCCCTTGTTATTCGATAAAGTTACATGGTCATGACTACTACCACCAGATTGATTTTGATAAGTACGGCCTATTTTTTTAGCTACTGATTCAATCGTCATACCGTCATAACTAATAAGCTCTAGGAACATTTCCAAAGCCTTTATATCCTTTTCTGTATAAAGCCTGTGTCCCATGTTATTTTTCTGAAAAACATAGCCTTCTTTTTCGAGACTAGAAATATACTTTTTAAAAACAGAATCTTTTAAGTTTAATTTTCTTAACACTTCGCCTGTTTTATAAACTAAGTTATCTATTTCAGACATACCGTCATGCCCCCTTAATTACTCATTCGTCATGACGTCATAATAGCCCTTCAACCAGCTTGGCCGCAACGAATAGTTTCTATCTGACAACTGGTAAATATCGTCATATAGATATCTAGTAAGTTTATTAAACAGGTAAATTGTATATAGTTTGTAAGTTTATATAAAATCGTATGATTACAGAGAAAATGAACTAGGTAAAATTATTAAACACCTATAACATCAGCAAATAAGCTGAGCGAAGGTACTTTTTTGTTTTCGCTAGGCTTGTCCAATAGTATTAATGCTCGTGTAATCGCTTGTTGATCTTTTACAATATCTTTTGTATCTTCGCGTTCAGATAATTGGTTATAAGCAATGGTATAGGCGATCTTATTCATTTGTTCAGCAGTTAGATTACGTCCCTCTTTTATGTAATCTACAAGCTTATCAAAAGCAATATGAGCAATTGTTTGCATGATATCTTTATCGATATGTACATCTAATTTTTTCATTGCGAGCCATACACGTCCGTATAATATTTTAATTTTGTCACCAAGAAATGCTTGATAGTGTTGTAAATGTTTTGGAACAAGTTTTATATATGGAGTACGTTTAGATGCTTTTGTCATATTTAGATGATTAATATTATGTATTTGTTTTAAAGAGATATTGTTTTTTTGGTGTGAAATTTCTTGAGTTTCTTGTGTGAAATTCTGATTACTTTCTTCATTTTTCACTTCTTGTTCTGAATCTTGAATAGGTAAAATAGCAATAGCGTTACTTGTTTGCTGCATATCGCTCTTGCGTTTAGTAGCATACTGCTTTAAAATACCTAAGCTTTCTAGCTTATTACAGATATTAATAATAGTTCTACGTGTACGATCTACCATTTTAGCAATGTTATTCTTAGTTAAAAAACTAACTCCAGTATACTTTGCAGAGTGACGATGTAAGATATCTAATACAGCTATGTCTGTCTTATTTAATTGATCTTTATATGTTTCTTTATATGTACGCACAGTTTCATTTAATTTATCAATAGAATGAA
>NZ_LWBK01000076.1:0-3240 GCF_001614195.1 Bacillus sp. VT 712
GAACGGCGAAGGCAATATCATTTTCTTGTAATTTTATTTCTAAATCTAAAGGCAAAACCACTTGATTCATGTTATAATCTTTAAACATAAGGACCCTTCTTTCCGATAAGATTTTGTATGGTAACTTTATTTTATCAGAAGTGGTCCTTATTTTAATGTAAAAATAAACAAAGCCGGTGAAATTTTACTCGTCGTAAAATTTCACCGGCTTTTTCGGTTCAGAGGAGGGTTTTGTCCCAGCCTCTTTTTTATGTGTATTTTAAGAAGCCAAAATTTGCATTGAATGAATGGGTTATAGGCAAAATAAAAGTTAATTTCGTCAGAGAACGTTTCTCTGCATGTCAAAGTAGTAAATTAACTAGGTTTTTATTTATAAATGATTGTGACGAAAAAGCACTTTCTAATTGAAAGGTGTGTTTTTCGTTTCTTATAAAAATATAAAAAAGAGGAGAGTTTTTATGAAGAACATTTTTATGAAATCAATGACCGTCTTTACGTTACTAATGGTCACATTATGTGGGGGCAATCAAGGGAAAGCAGAAGCAGCAAGTAAAGCTGCGAATCAAGATTTAATTATTATTAACAAATACTACAACAAGCTTGCTTATTTTCACAATGGTTATATTGAGATCATTGATCCAGTAGCAACGGGAAAAACATGGGACAAAACACCTGTTGGTTTTTTTAAAGTCGTGAACAAGATTAAAAACCGCCCTTATTATACAGGACATATTCCTGGGGGCGATTCTCGCAATCCGTTAGGAAAACGTTGGTTAGGGTTAAATGCAAATGGTACGTATGGCGATACATACGGTATTCATGGAAATAACAATGAAAACAGCATTGGAAAATACGTGAGTCAAGGTTGCGTGAGAATGCATAATGCAGACATCGAAAAGCTTTATGATAAAGTTCAAGTTGGTACGCCGGTTGCTATCACTTATTCCTATATGAGCTTTGTTGATCTTACAAGCGTATATGGATATAAATTCAAAGGCTACAACTTAAAAAATAACTAATATCTAAACAGCATTCCGTATCACGAAATGCTGTTTTTTCTTTGTCTTCTTTCCATATAGCCCTTATCATAGAAAGAGATGAAAAATATGGTGAAGGAGGATATGATTATGCGAGCGAAAATTGAAAAGGCTAAACATGTATGGATGTTTGAAGCAACAGGAGAGTTTTATGCTCATGAGGTGAGTAATGAGAAAATAAAAAGAGGTTTCTTTCTATGTCCTTCTTGTGAAGTAAAAGTGTATTATAAGCAAGATCATTTCTTTTCCAGTGAGCATAAACGAAATTGCACCTATGTGAAAGAACAATTTAAGAAAAAAGCCTAAAAGGTAAAGGAAGCCCAGCAACCTTATATGGGAATATTTTCCCTTTGCAGAAATCATAGTGTTTCTAATGATTTTCCCTTACTTAGAAAATCTAAAAAAGGTAAAAGTAGTAGGATTGTGTGCGTTGGGATTAAGTGGAATTAACTTAGCCATTATTATGATTATGAATGTAAGTGTGTTAGGAATAACTCTTACTTCACGTTCACTTTTTCCCCTTCTTTCTACAATCCAGACTATCCAGGTTGCTGATTTCCTGGAACGCCTAGACGTTTTTTTTATGATGGCTTTAGTTATCAATGGCTTCTTTAAAATAATGATTTATTTTTATGCGGCTGTAATTGGTACTGCAACCTTGTTTAAAATTAAATTTTCTTCAGAGCTGTCATCTACTTTAGGAATAGTCGTTTTATTTGTATCAATGATACTGGCTAGTAACATTCAGGAACATATTTATGAGGGAACAAAAGGATTGCTAATGAGTATTCATCTGTGCTTTCAAATCGTCATTCCTGTTCTGCTTCTCATTATAGCTTTCTTGAAAAATAACAAGCATGCCAGAATGTAATACAGCCCAAGTAAACACCTAGAAGTCAAAAAAGTAATTTATCCCCACATTCACTTACAGCATATGTTCCATATTGATGTTACAAACCTTAAATTTATTTCTGGGACCGTGAACTTGAGTTGAAAGTAAAAAAATCCCCTTAAGTTAATTGATCTAGCTTATAAGAGGGTTATATTCCCTTTTTGATACCTTAGCCCTTTCTCTGAGAAACGGTACGAAAAAGTTTTTTACTTATAATTTGTTATAAAGCTTATTTTTCCTATTCTCATTATACAAATTTTATAGACGCATTCTACGGATGTCTTATAAAAAAGTAAACAAACTCTACTATCAAGGGTTTGTTTACTTTTTGTTTCTAGAAGGCACATTATGTTAATTAAAAATGTACACTTTTACGGACATTTCTTTTTTAGCCTATTGTCTCTAAGGTTACATATATTCTTCTTCATTTCACATTCACGACATTTGCATAATAAAATACCTTTTTTTAAAACATTGAAAGAAGCTGAATACTCATGGTTATCCTTATCTTAAGAAGGTATAGATATTAATTACTTATTCTTTACCAATCGCCTCATCATGAATCTTTTCGATATACTCCCAATTCAATACCTGCTTGATTTCGTTATAAACGTCCTCACCACTAAGAGTCATGCCATTTTCGATCCACCAATTTAAAACACCTAGAGTAGCTCCAGCAAACGCAGCTATCCCAATTTCAGAAGAGGTAGAAATGGATGGATTTCTATCGTCACGTAACATCTCTTGCTTCATGCCAGTAGTCATTTCGTTTCTTATGACATACCTCAATGAATCTCTTTCTTCTAAGAATAGCTGAGAGAATAATCGTTTATATTTAATTGCCACATTAAATAACTTTAAATGTACTTCTTCAAGGTTGCTATCAGTAAAATGAAATTCCTCGGCAATTTCCTTTAATAAATAAGCTAACAAATCATATTTGTCATTAAAATGGGTATAGAATGTAGCGCGGTGTACCATTGCTTCTTCACAAATTTCTTTTACAGAAATGGAATTAAACGAATGGTGCTCTATTAAAGAAAGCAAAGCTTGAGAAAGGAGCTTGCTGTGACTGCTAGAATAAAGTGTACAGTTTTTGCTTGATAAGATGAAACGCTTATTTACCCAAATATACCAGCAAAAAATATCAACCTATCACTGTAAAATGATCATAGTTCATACTTGCAGTGGAGGTTAGCGAAGGTGGATAAGTGGGAAATGTACATGGAGATAAAGCAATTATTAAAGCAAGGATTTAGTCAGACAAAGATAGCTGAAAAGTTAGGGGTTTCTCGAACAACTGTTTACAGG
>NZ_LWBK01000077.1:0-3157 GCF_001614195.1 Bacillus sp. VT 712
CTTTGAAGGAACCAGAGGACTTACTTTGATTAATCCACTTATCAAGCGAAGATGGTGTTAACTCATATTCTCGAATGATGTCTTTACGAGGCTTTCCATTCTGATATAGCTGCACGATCTGTTGCTTAAATTCTTCGGTAAACGTTCGACGTACTTTTTTTGTCATGTAGATTCTCCTCATAACTGATTAGTATAGTTAATTCTACTTGACCTTAAAATTTCTGTCTAACTAAGTATAGCCGATCCATATATTAAACTAACGAACTCGTAAGTTTTAACGTAGTATATATGTGAGTGCTGGGGTATCAGTTGTATTTGGTTTAGAGGATGTTGGTGGTTATGGAAGAGCGTTAGCGAAATATTTAGTAGATCATGAACAAGTAGTGAAAGAAGTAAATCCAGCTTTATCATTTTTAGAGCGAAAAAGCCATGTGACGACACAAAAAAGTGATAGTTGGGATGCGGAATGCGTAGCCCGTATACTAATAAATAAGTTAAATCAATTACCAGATGCAAAGCCAAACGATTTATTTTGGTCGATACAACAACTAGTTTCAAGAAGGAATGCATTAGTAAAAGCACAAAGTGCATTAAAGAACCAACTACATATTCAATTAAACCATCATTATCCAAGCTATAAAAAGTTTTTCTCAGAGTTAGATGGAAAAACAGCATTAGCATTTTGGCAGCAATATCCGTCACCCTCTTGTTTAGAGGGGGCTAATATAAAGCAATTAACAGCTTTTTTATTAGATGTTAGCAACAATACATGTTCAGTAAAGAAAGCAAGCGACATATTAAAACTTGTAAAAGAAGATGGACATACAATGAAGGAATATCAAGACACACGAGACTTTTTAGTAAGAAGTATTGTACGGGAGATTGAGTTTAAAAAGAAAGAAATGAAACACATCGAAAGAGAATTAAAACAGCTAGTAAATCTACTAGATTATCAATTAGAGACGATGCTGTGAATAGAACTTGTGACGGCATCAGCATTAATAGCTGAGATAGGAGATATAAGACGATTTCTAAATGCCAATAAATTAGCACGATTTGCGGGGATTGCGCCTGTTTACTTTGGGTCTGGTGGGAAAGGTAAGACACATAAAAGCAAACAAGGAAACAGGGCGCTACATGCTTTATTTTATAATTTAGCAGTACAGCAAGTGCAAGTAGCAAAAGGAAGTAAGAAGCCACGGAATCCAGTGTTTCATGCGTACTACCAAAAGAAATTAAAAGAAGGAAAAACAAAAGGACAAGCATTGGTATGTATTATGAGAAGGCTTGTAAACATTGTATATGGCATGATGAAATATAAAATAGCTTATGAGTTGCCGGTAGTGGAAGAAAAAGAAGTAGTTTAATAAGGTTTACATGGTTTGTTTTTTTGTTGTGAGGGTTTAAGATTACAACATAGGGTACGGGTGAAACTAGTATATCTAAATTAACTACAGAAGATATTCCGACTGCAAAAAGTGGTAAATTTAATGATTTCTTTAACTCTCTTTCTACTAATGAATTGAATGAATTATGGCAAGATAAAAAGATTAGAAAGAAAATTGAGCGTCAGCTTAGAGAGCCTGGTGGTTTGCATGAATGGCATTTAGTATCAAGAGCTCCACAATCCAAATTTTGGGATATTAGTGCTGAAAAAATTAAGGATTTAAGAACGGCAATATCTGATGTTAAATTTGTAAATCCTAAAGGCGTTCATGGAGGGTTAGGTTCTACAAAAGCACATAATGAATTATTGGCAATTATTGATACATCAAATGACTATAACACATTTATTAGAAGACTTAATAATTGGGCTTACTATAGATTAGAGGGTGGAATTTCATCATTGCCAGAAGGATTAAGATTAAAATAGGAGTGTGTTATTTATGGAAAAGCAAGGAATGGTTTCAATATGGTTAGGTAATATTAAAACACAAAACCAGTTAGAGAAATACGTCAATTTAATATACGATGAAGACGGAGAGTCTGTACCTTCTAAATTTTTTGTAGATTTCAATATTGATATGGATGAAACAGATGAAGATTTTATTGAAAAAGCTGTATTAGAAGGAAAGAGTGATAATATCTCTGTTTTATTAGAGGGCTGTTCATATGAAGAGATTATACTACCTAAAATTAGAGGATATACTAACTTAAATAAGTTGTATAACGCTGTTATTTTAATTTACAATTTTGAGTACGAGAACATAGTTAATTCTTTTGAGGATTTTGATTATATTACTTCTACTAGTTACCTACAATAGTAATCTCTAGATTGAAATTTGAATAAACTGTTGAATAGCGAAGAGCGCTAACCTTATATTAATTTGAAACCTTGATGGGCTATATGCTTCTCAAGGTTTTTATAATTTATGTTTAAATTCACTAGTGTTGCATTAAAATAATTTCAGTTTTAAAAACACTCAAAATCTTCAATAATCTCGTTTTGCGTAAAGAAAAAGTCCTTTATAATGGATAAAGTCAGGTGGTCACCCGTCCAAATCCATTAAAAAGGACCCACGTATGGACAAGATTACACCAAAAACTTCATTTGGACAATGGTTTTCACCCATCAATCTTCAATTATTTGAAGAAAACGTGAAAACGATGAAAGTAGATTACTATACGAAAAAATTAACGACGGAATCGCTCTTTAAATTACTCCTTTTTGCACAGCTGCAAGAAATTGAAAGTCTGCACGCACTTACAGATTGTCTTTTCGACGAACAGCTTCAAAAAGGGATCGACCTTGATTCCATCAGTATTTCTCAGCTGTCACGCCGGTTAAATGGCATGAATCCAGATCTCTTTCAACGGCTTTTCCTGGATTTAGTGACACAAATTCATGCCAAAACGCACTACACGAAACTCGTGATGCCGTTAAAAATCCTTGATTCAAGTACATTACCACTCAATTTGACCAATCATAGATGGGCAACGTTCCGCAAAACAAAAGCAGGTGTGAAATTACATCTACGTCTTGTCTTTATGGAAAAAGGGACATCGTATCCTGAAAAAGCCGTTGTGACAACGGCAAAAGAACATGATCGCGGTCAACTTGAAGTCATGATCGATGACAAAGAATGCATGTACGTGTTTGACCGTGGCTACCTCGATTACGAGCGATTTGACCGCATGACAGATGATGGCTACTTTT
>NZ_LWBK01000078.1:0-2643 GCF_001614195.1 Bacillus sp. VT 712
ATTGGCCAGTATCGGAAGAAAGTTCGCCTCCATCGTGAGTTAATTTGAGTTGGTGATTGAAATGAAGTGTTGTTTGCGGTAATCTAATCATGAGAAGAATCCTTTCTTTTGGTTAGTTCTTAGTCGATTTAACCTTAACAGAAATGGATTCTTTTTTCATTTTTTTAGTGAAAAAGAGAATCCCACAGGAAAGCCGATAAATCGCCTTTCCTGTGGGATTTTGTATTTGGGTATGAATAATTCAGGAATAAAATTCCTCCGATATATATTTTTATAGTTTTTTATAATAACTGCCTTTAAGACAGGTCTTACTTAAATAAGTTTGCTAATTTAGTACCAATCATGCCTTTTGTATCGCCTTTTTGTGCAAACTGTGAATATTCATCTGTTTGTTTATGATTTTCTGGCTTATAGGCAAGGGCTTTCTTTACGTTATCTTCAATCTTTTTAACAAGACCTTGAAATGCTTCAATCTCATCTTGGCTGCTAATAAATTCAGCAAAGTCGCTTAAACCTGCCTTTTCAATAGCAAACTCTAATTTTTCCTTTTCAAATGCTTCTCTATCCTGTTGTGCTTTAACTTCTTCGTCTGTTAGTTCTTTAGGTTTGTATTGAAGAAGTTCATCACGTTCAGCAACTAAAGCGTCATATTCTGCTTTTGCAACTGTTTCAACGTTTTCTTCTTGTTGCTGTTGTTGGTTATTTTCTTCCATTCCATTCACTCCTAAATTTTAATTGGTATATTTCCTCTAGTGAGGATAGGTTTTTCATTATGAGTACCTTTAAACTCAAAAACGATTTCTGTTTTATCTTCTGGAAGTACATAGTCATAAAAATAGACACCCTCATCAATCTTGTTGGTGTCATTAATAGTAAACTGATCTATTTGATTTTTACTTAAATCATAAGTAGTCAATTTAATATTTGTTGGATTAATTGCAACATCATCAAAATCTTTGAATCTAACTTGTAAGCGTACAGTATCGCCACCGAAAGCCATCATATCACCTCCACATTTGACCTATTTTCAATTACACATGAAACCGTATCATTTTCATTTAAATCACTCTCAGACGTATTAACTTTAAATAAACACACGGAATTATTTGTCCATAAGTCATAATTTGAATAATGGTCTACATAAAAAGAAACTCCTACAATCTGTTTTGGTTTCTGATTGCTAATAAAATTAAGGATTCCTTCAATTTTATCTACACTAGATACATTAACCCTTTTAACCTTTGCTTTACGCTTAATCGTAGAATAAATAGGGCTAATATGAGACGAAACATTCACATATATGCTTCTAACGCTTCTATTCTCCTGTGTAGACGTTGAATACAGTTCAGATATAAAACCATTACCAAACCTCTTAACATTCCTTACAACGTAATTTGAAGCGTCAATATTTAAGGATGTTCTCAGCTGTCTTTGGCTAGTTCTAACTGTGCTCGACTGTGCGAGAATAGTTTCGACTGTGCTCATTACATTAACATGTACATTTTGTATAACTGTATGGTCAAATACTCTGAGGTAAGGATAACTTCCCTCTGCTACATACCAAATATTTACCTTATCATAGGCGTAATAGCTAGAAGCTGTTTGCATTTGAGTTGTCGTATATCCTGTTGCACCTAGACCACTTGCACCGTCTGTAGTACATAAACTTGTTGTCTTATCGTAAAAACATGCTGTAATTGTTGTTCGTGCTGTTCCTGTGGTCGTGTTAGGACTTCCAATAAATCCTTTTGCACTTGCGCCTGTACCATTTTTAACAGTACCTAGAGAATAGCAATATCTAAATTTACTTGTTCCCGAATCCCTTGCAGCAAACCCACCTGTATATGCCATATATGTAGCATTAGTAGTATCAGCCAACACAGAAACATTAGTCCAACAGTTCTCAACAGTAGAACCACTATTACCACCTATCAAGCCACCTACACCATACTGTAATGAATGTACCTTACCTGTTGCATAACATCGTTGAATCACACAGCTATTCCAACAATAAGAAGATAACGCAGCCGAATATTGACCGCCTGTAATATCAACATTTTCTAACCCTAAATTCTTAACAGTAGCACCATTCAAACAACTAAATAATCCTGCATAGTTACCTGTTTGATTGATTTTAAGATTTATAATTTTATAACCTTTACCATCAAAGATACCTCTAAAGGATTGTTCAATTACTAATGATGTACCACCGATGGGAACAAAGTTAAATCCTGTTGCGTCAATATCATGTGCTAACTCATAGTTGGCTGTTAGGTTGTTTTGTACATTCTGTAAATCCTGTATATTCTCGATGATATAAGGACTTTCAACTGTACCTAGCCCTAACATATTAGTTTACCTTCGGAACTTGTAATTCGTGAGTAACCGTTAATTCATCGTAAGCCCGAAATATAAAAAATAGCGCACCTTCACGGTACGCACGACGAACGGCCAGCTAACTGAATTTTTTTCAGTTAGCTGGCTATTTTGCACATGTGGCTTGAATATTCTCTGACCATGGCATGTAATTATGTAAAATCTCAGGGTGTTGATGAAACGATATATTAGGTAATTCCGTCATCAGCTTTACCAAGTACTGATAAAAATCAATTCCGTTTGCTTTGGCCGTTTCAGCCAAACTCA
>NZ_LWBK01000079.1:0-11237 GCF_001614195.1 Bacillus sp. VT 712
AATCGTCGCCTTTACGATATGTTTAGGAACAATGAATGCGTTTGTGGCTAGTATGAGTCGGTTAGGATATTCCTTAGCTAAAGATAATATTGCACCCTCTTGGTTAAGCAAAATTAATGAAAAATATTCTACACCAAGTCGTGCTGTATTAGTAGTAGGTAGTATTGCTGAAATTGGTTTATTAACAAGCTACATTTTTAAAATTGAATTAGAAAAACTTGTATTTATTCCAAATTCGTTAGGAATTGCAACGTATATAGTGGGATCTGCAGCAGGAGTAAGATTAATTAAACACCTTTTAGGTAAGGTGTTTGCAGCCATTGCTTGTACTTTATGTTTCATCGCTTATTTCTTTGTAGGTTCTTTTCTTTTAATACCCATATTAGTATCTATATGTTGCTTCTCTTATCTTTATATAAAGAGTAAGCAGTCTAATAAATTAGCTAAAGAAGCTTAGCCTAATCAAAAGCAGACCTTTAGATTTATGAAGGGTCTGTTTTTTTCGCTGCCTAGAATATGGATTATGGTAACTAAATTTTAAAAAAGAGCACCTCTAAATCGGTGCTCTTTTTACTTGTCAGTAAAAGTCATTCTTCGACCTTTTATGTACGTACGGATAGCAAATATCCCTATTACACTTAAAATAAAGATAATAACGTTAATAAACATGTCTAATAGGCTATTTAAAGGTAAATATGACATGAGTAAAAGTGAAGGGATAAACAATACGCATTCCCATATCATCATGTCTTTAAATAGTTTTCTTGTATTTAATATATTATTCAACTTTCTTTATTCCTCCTTTTAAGGATTATTCTACCATAAATCTATAATTCGTACCGATAAGGTGTTTTATGTTAACTGCATTTAAATAAATAACTGTAAAAAGACCTTTTCTGTTTTGGAAAAGGTCTTTTTCATGAACGTTGAACAAGATTACTCGAAATCCAATCGGCAATATGCTGTAATGAAGGTTTGTTTGTCACAACAAAAGAAGTCATGTCTTCAGCTTCTTTTTCTCGAACATTTAAAATCCAACCATTCGTCCTTAAAAATAGGAATAAACAAGCGAATGCTGTTCGTTTATTTGCATTATGAAAAGAATGATTTTGTGCTAAGCTTTCAAACAATGCTGCAGCTTTCAATTCCAAACTAGGATAAGCATCAGATCCAAAAGCAGAACTTTGTGGACGCATAATCGCACTATCCAATAATTTTTCATCTTTTACACCAATATGTTCTTTAGGTGTATAACGTTGAATCATTACACCATTTAAGAAAATGGCTTGCTTATGAGTGAGATATTTCGTCATTTGCTAAGTCCCTTACCCTTTGTTTTTCTTTTAACGATCTGCGAGGTTACGTAGCGTATTATCGTATCGATCAAATAGATCCTTCATTCCTTCTAAAAAATCTGCATCTATTTCCTCGAAACCTTCTACATTTACCGCAGGTCGCTTTTTAAGTACTACTTTACCGTCTTTTTCAAGGTCAAACACAACCATTTCACCTTGTTTAACGTTTAAGTGTTCTAAAACTTCAGGTGGAAATGTCACTCCAGAGCTATTGCCAATTTTCGTAATTTTTCTTTCCACTTCTCTCACCGCCATATCCATCATAATAATACCTCCTTAGTATTAGCATAGTATTAACATATGCTGGCGATTTTATAACAGTACGTATAATTTTACGTTATCACTGTTATGACAATTATACACGGTCTGTTGACTTTGTAAACCAAAAGTCATTATTAATTGAATAAAATATCAAGAGTTTGCTTTTATATGTGTTCCGAAAAAATCCATTATGCAAATTATATAATATATATAAGTCTATATATTGGTAAAAAAACAATTAAATTACATAAAAGTAGTTTACTTGTTTTATAGTTATTATTATACTTATTCCCTGTAATACAGTATATAGGGGGTTTTAATATGTTAAAAAAATTAGTTTCAGCTGTTATTCTCGTTTCATTAGTAACACCTATATCAGTTAATTGGGCTCAAGCCAGTTCGAATTTGGATATTGTAGAAAATCCAGATTTGGACAAGAAAGAAACAAATTTAGCGATTGCTTTACAAGAGGAAGGTGTAAAAAATGAAAGTGACGTTTCAAAAGTAGTCGAGGATACATTGAAACCTGAAGAAAAAACGAAAACTGAAATTAAAGAAGAACTAAAAGATGAGAATTTGCTTCCTGAAATCTCAAATGAAGAATTAAAAGATAAAGAAGAAATTAATTTAGACTCTTATATGACTCAGAATATTGAAAACGGAAACTTTAAAGTGGAAGAAATTAATGATAATGTTAATATTATCTATACTAACGAAGATACGTTCTTTGTAGAAATTATTGAGGCTGAAAATCCGGAAGTATTAAAAGATGATTCTGCTGCAACAGCATTCTCTAATGTTCCTGTTATTGGTCATATTTCAAAACTTGCAAAAGCATCTTCTGCCAGTGCAGCAACAAAATACACTGGTAAAGTTTCTAAAAAATATGTTGCTTATAGTTGGGTTGGATTGCCTTTATGGGAGATTTATACTAAAGGAGAATTTAAATATACTGGATCATCAGTAACTCCTTACTTTTATGATGGATATGTAAAGAAAAGATTCACGGGCGCTATTTGGCAAATTGATAATTATGGAGAAGGAACTACAACTGCGGCCAATAAATCTTCTGCTACTATATTTACTAGAGCGAATTTTCATTATGGTTTGGAATATGATGGTGTAGGGATAGTAGTTCAATATTTAGATGTTAGAAATCAAATTAGTTGTACAAAAAGTGGTAAAATTTCTAAGACAACAAACATAAGAAAATAAAAAGGAGTGGAAATAGTGAAGATCAGGAAAAAAGATTATATTATTTCTTTTATAATATTAGCACTTATTTTTATGGCTAATATTACTGCTGGTAGTGGTCTTGCTCTGTTTATAGTGAAAGCTATTATAGCTGCCATTGTAGGTGCTTTAATAGTTGGAACAATTACAAATTTTATTTTCAAAAAAAAAGTTAAATACAGTTAAGTAATATAGTGTCGATAATTTACGAATAAATATATAGCATACATATAGATAAGACCGCCTATATACTTATGGATAATGGACGGTCTTTGTTGTAAATATTCTAAGTTATAAATCAAATTTGCATTTAGTAACTCTCACCGTTGTAATAATCAGTATCATATACAAAAGATTCATAAGATCCAGGTAAATACATTTTAAGGTTTGTAACTTTTTTTGAATCAGTATCAATAATAGCACCTAATCTATAGTCACCCATATAGTACCCTACATAATGAGCACCCGGGAAGTCATCATCATAACGAGATCTATCCCATTTTCCTAATGCTTCATGTTGATTTAAAATAAAGTCCGATAATTTATAAAAAAGATTGATAATTTAAAACAAAGTTTGATAAAAACGACACAATATTTTGGGATAAACCCTTGATTTATAAGGGTTTATCTACTGTTTTTGATCAAACTTTTTTTATAAAATCATGTATTTTCATGAGATGAAAAAGCTTATTTTGATCAATCTTTTTTTTTTAAACGTATTATTAATGTAGCGATAAATCAACGATTGACGAGTACTTTTAATCAGAATTTTTTATAAAGCTACACTTCAATAAGGGGTACAGTCCCGAAAATGCGGATTTACAACGTTAAGCAATTCTGAGAAGAAAAAAAGGCTAACTTAACAACGATAAGGGTTTTGAGACAAGTCTTATGAGAAATTATGAAGTCCTAATTTAACGATAATTTAATTATGTACCAATAGGCTAGACCCTATTGATACAAGGTTTTTTGTCTTAATGTTGTAAATCCGCCTAATCCTGATGCTACCTCTAATAGGTTTAATTTCTTTAAATAAAATGTAACAACTTTAAGTTGTTTCTAATTGCCTTAAGGCAATTTTTTATCTTTAACGGCTAAAATCTGGTCCTTGATCTTTCGCTCTATTTATATTGGTACTTCTCATTCTTCTCAATTGATGTCTTTGTTGGGCTTGCTCTTGGCTACGAGTAGCTTGTTGAATAGCATCAAAGATACCTGAGATCGTTTCTATGACGTGCTCTTTGACTTTTATGTTTTTCTCTATATCTGGTATTACATTTTGCTCTAGCTCTCTAATTTCGCCTTGTCGTTTGTTTAAATCATCTAGTCCTTTATATCCTTTTTCCTTAAGGTTATCACGATAGTGATTAGCTCCATGTTGCAATTCTTCATAGTGCTGACGTGATTTCTTTGAAACCAAGCGTTTGGCTGCTTCACCAGGGCTGTTGCTTAATGTATCAAGTTCCTTTTCTGTTTTTTCAAGGCTAGTAACCTGGCTCTTTATCTTATCTAGATGATCTTTTTCAGTTTGAAAGATTTTTAGGTCTTTCTTTAGTTTGTATAGATCGTCTTGTTGATTTTTAATCGCTTTTTCAATGACTTCTAACGTTACGGGAGTCTTTTTGGCCATATCTACATGTTTCTCTAGCTTTAAAGCATTGTCATAGGTCAAGTATTTTCCAGCTGTTTTCAAGTCGGGATAGTGAGAGCTTACTTCACGAATTTTCGCCATTTTAATGGCTTCTTCTGCTTGTAACAAGACTTTCGTTTCAACTTGAATCTGCTTTTTTTCATACTTGATTTGATGCAGGCGATTCTCTTTCTGTTGAGAGAATTCTTGATAGCGACTATAAAACTCCTCTTCAGTTGAAAAGCGAAGAGATTCCTTATAGCTCCCAATACTGTTTTCGTAGTTGGCTTTGTTACTTTCTAAATCAGAGATTTTATCAAGGTGACGACGCTTCATCATGTTATTTTCTTTTAGTTTAAACGGATTGAGTGATCCCTTGAGTTCATCTACCTTTTCTTCATTCTGTTTGATTTCACGCTCTAAAGCCTTCACACGGTCATAGTAATTGCTGACATTTAGGAACTGTTGTTGCTGCACATGGAAATGACGTTCAATCGGGTCATGACGATCACTCATTTTGCGTAGTTCTGCCTGGCGTTTTGAGATATCGTCTAAGGAAACGATTTTTTGATTCAAAAGAGATGCAGCCTTTTGAATATGTGTTTTCTCAATATCCGTAGAGAAGCTAAATTGCTTCTCTTTTTCTTTTATTTTTTGTACATGACCTTCTTTTTGAAGACGGTAAGTCTGCAGGTCAATAACGACTTTATTGTATTCTTGGCGTTCTCTGTTGATTTGACCACGGTCACTTTTCTTTCCTTTCTTCTCCATGTCATGAGCGACATGGCCTAAGTGAATGGTTGGAAGTACTTCAAGTCCCCGATTTTCATGAGAAAGGTGCGTAATACGCTCTTTACTTTTGGCTTGTTCTAATGCTTGATTGGCATAGTTTGCCCACTGTTCACGAATGGATAAGCAGCCTTCGCTATTTTTTACGTACCCCCGATTGTTTTCTTTTGCATTGGCAAAATCAGCATTCCAGTCACGATTCTTTTTGCCGAAACCATTTTCATCAATGTTTCTCATCGTTAACATGATATGAGCATGAGGATTATTAGCATCGTCGCGATGAATAGCAATATCGGCGACCATTCCTTTTTGAACAAACTCGTTTTGAGCAAAGGATTGAATGAGTTCTTTTTGTTGGTCATGATTTAATTCAATTGGCAAAGCAATGTTTAATTCACGTGCTAATTGTGAGTCTTTGCGCTTCTCAACTTTTTCAACTTCATTCCATAAACGGTTTCGATCTTTCATCCATTCTGGCGCATTAGAAGGAGTCAGAATCATGGTTTCCGGTTGTATATCACGAGCATAAAATTTTTGTTCATCTGTGCGTTCATCATGTAGTTTTTCACCACTACGATAAGCAGCTGCAGCAATAGCCGATTGGCCTTTTGAACGGCTGATAATTTGCATCGATAGATGGTAAATTGCCATGATTCTTTCCTCCTTTCTTGAGAATGGATTTGTGTTTTGGAATAAGTTGATGAGAGCAC
This sequence comes from Bacillus sp. VT 712, assembly GCF_001614195.1. Classification (NCBI taxonomy): domain Bacteria; kingdom Bacillati; phylum Bacillota; class Bacilli; order Caryophanales; family Bacillaceae; genus Bacillus; species Bacillus sp. VT 712. The sequence goes on from NZ_LWBK01000079.1 coordinate 5,979, forward strand.
GAGGTGCACTAATCAACGCTTTAGATGAAATCAGCATCATGAACACCAAAGGTGTCAGATGGTGGTTTCATCTTTGCCGATAGGCAAACAAGGTTTATGAAATTCGCCATCTAGGCGAATGGGTCTTTGGTTTTGTCTTTTCGTTCCGAAGGAACCGCACACATCGGTACGATGTATAAGTGCGCCCTTATCTCTTCGATCTAAGGGAATTATACCATATCCTGGTGAGAGAATCTATGCTAAGGATACCAATTTATCTCAATTTTTGATATAATCGATACAAACATTAGGGAACAGAAAAAGGAGATGATAATGGATGCCGAAGAAGCGAACAGATGAGGAAATTCTTCAGGAGTTAGAAGAGAAAATTGAGAAGATGAAAGCAAAGAAACAACAAGTTGAATCGCGTAAAAAAGAAAAAGAGAGAAAAGAGAGAACAAGACGACTTATTCAAGTCGGCGCGATCTTCGAGAAATACTTTGAGATTCAAAGTGAAGAAGAGGCAGAAAAAATTGCAAAGGCATTGCAAGCGTATGTAGGGAAAAATAAAGAGAAGATTTTGAATCATGATATGGTTGTAAAAGAAAAAAAGAAAGCAGCAGCTGAAGTGGCTGTTTCTGAAGAGTAAGGATTCGTAGAAGCCTATGATGAAATGTTTATATTGTGATTCAGAAAATAATTCTATAGATCAAGCATGTTCAGTTTGTGGAGCACCTTTATATACAAAGCGTCCTCAACTTAAAGAATATGTGAGTTTAGAAGATTCGGCTTTGTCATTCCAAGAGCTTCAACGTTTTCATACGTATGACTTGTTAGTATTGCTTCGTTTAGTTCGAGAAGAGCGTTCGAAAAGCTATAATTTGATGAGAGCGGTCCAGAAGGCGCCAGAAGGAGCTGAGATCGATAAGAGTGTCATAGAGTTCGGAGAAAGCGAATATCGCCTTTATACAGCCCGTATGAAGTTCGTAGAAGGTCTTTTAGTAGATCGGATGGGATATAAGCCTAAACGGGTAGATGATAAGCTACTTGCAGCGTTGCAACACCGAATGGAGTCGAAATAGGCTTGCATTTATGAAAGATTTGGTAGAAAATTAGACATAAGAAAAAGCCCTCAAGTTTTGGTCGACTCCGAGGACTTCTTCTTAAAAACTATTAACGAAGGAATTAACCTTCAGTTATTTATATTATTGTGATTATATTATAACATAAGCTGGTTAATTCCTTCCACAAAAATCGGGGGAATTAAATTGAGAAAAGCATTAGAACAAGCCGAAAAGAATGCCAGAATTAGAGGTTTTAAGATTGAAGAAATAATTTGTGAAGCAGAAGTTGGTCTCTCAGCAGAACAACAAAAGATGTTATTACAGATTTTACATAAAACTACTGGAGACGATTATTTTATTGCTAAAAAAAGAAAGAAAAATGATGGGGTGAAATTTGTGCAAATTATTACCGAAAACCTCAATTATTTGTGTGAAATTGGTTATTTAACTAGTGCGGAAAAAGCATTTTTATTAGATATTTCAAGGTATTTAGAGATAAAGTCAAATGTAATTGTTGAAAAAGCAGAAGTAGAAAATGAAGAGATAACAGTTAACGCTGCAACGCCCACATATTTAGCGAAAGCTTTAGGTAAATCTAGAGCACCATTATCAGTGATCATGAATGATCTTTTGAAAAAAGGTATTTTAGGTGTAGCAGAAGCTGGTATTACCACAGAAGAAGGTCGTAATTGTACTTCTCGAACTTGGTTTGTTAATCCGAATATCCTATGTTGTGGCCCTAAAGACAAAATTGATAGAGCCACTCAACAAATATTCCGAAGATCTTTGAAGAACTTTATTGTTGGAGATACTAAGAAAAAACATAACCTGCCAATTTATTTATTTTAGAAATGCTCTTGCATTTCTTTTTTTTTTTGTTTGTTTTTTGTTTTTACATTTTTTAGGTGTTAGTTTTTTCTAACACAGGTGTTAGAAAAAACTAACACCTCATGTCTTACAAACCTTGATATTACAGTATTCTTGTACTTGTCCCTTCTCACTCTATATAAATAGCAATTCACTCATAGAATTGCAAGTATCTTTTTATATTTTTTTCGTATTAAAAAATTAAAAAATTTGCCTTAAGGCTATATACCCGCCTTAAGGCGGACTATCGTTTATAAGGAAAGAAGGAGTTTTATACTTCTAACTATAAACTGTAAAGTATGGAACACAAACACTAAAAGTCTAAAAAAAGCTTATATATCAATGTCTATATTAATCTATACTTTATTCTTAATTGATGGTTATTTTATACTTATTCTATACTCTAAAATAAGTGTAAATTACTCTTATCTTAAAGTATAAAAGAATTTGGGGTGAAGTTTTATTATGAATGATTATGAAGTAACTTATTCAACTGGAGATGTGGCTAAAGATTTGGGAGTTAGTAAAACAACTATTATCAATCTTGTAAAAGAGTTCAATTTAGAAGTAAGAAAAAATCCTAAAAATGGATATCGTTTTTTTACCACAGATGATCTCCATAAAGTGAGGGAAATTCAAGAACGTATAGATAAAGTAGGAAAAGAAAGAGCCCTGGAAGATTGGAATAATCCTAAAACTAAAAGTAGTATCAATCCCGTTAAAAACGTTGATTTGAAGGAAATTGAAACCCTAAAAGAGGGTTTAACGCTACAAGAACAGTACAATAAATCATTAACTAATGAAATGGACTTTTTAAAAGAACAAATTAGAGTTCTTCAAGAGAAACAAATGCAAAAGGAAGATTTTGAAAACTTAATTGTAAAGGAACTCCCTGTAGCTTTAAAAGCAGCTCTTGGAGAAAAAGACAATGAAATCTCGGAATTAAAAGAGCAGTTGGGTCGAATTGAAGAAGTCCAGAGTAATAGAGATAAAATGCTTGTTGAAGCTTTAAGACAAAGCCAAGAATCTCACCAACAATTAGCTGCAGGATTATCACAAAAAAATAATACTAAAAAATGGTGGGAATTTTGGAAGTCTTGAAATCAATATTAGTCAATAAATCCTTAACGATTTATATAAAGTATTATGGACGATATATGATGTGATATTTCTAATACTTAAGACAAGCTTTATTAAAAAATGACACTTTCAATAGGTATTATGCTTTGTAGTCATATATGTAGCATCAGCATATAATATTTTCCCTTTATGCCTGTTATATAGGCAACTACAAATGTTTCTTAAAGATAAGCTTAAGTAGGGGATCATTTTCAAGATTGTTATTAGTAGGTATTATAAATTACGTTAGTAATTATGTAGTTAGCAATAACTTTTTTATTTTCTACTCCTTCTCCTATTTAACGAGGGGATGATGGGGCATATGCATAAAAAGGCAGCTTTTCATACAAGATCTATTAGTTAAAAAGGAATGAAAACATTGATAAATCAACGATGTATAAAAAGCTGCATAAACCATAAATTTAAAAAGCAAACGAGCCCTTGATACACAAGGGCTCGTTTTTTTCATGTGTTCCGGAAAGAGGTATTATGTTAACTAACTTTGTATAGAGTATTCATTATTCTTTTGATAATTCTTCTTCCTCAATATCAGGGAGCAAAGATCGGTGAGATATAGAAGATGAAAGGATGATAGATGTAGTTACTTGTCCATAAGGAATAAGTTTATCTACTAATTCTTCTAAAAGATGAATAGAACCTACAGCTGTTTTCATAAAGTAACTATCTGTTCCAGTCACTCGGTGACACTCAAGAATATCCTGCTCACTTTTTATTTTTTCTTCAAATTCACGACAACCACATTTAAGGTTACCTATTTGGATAATTGCTTGTACACTTTTTCCAATTGCTTGTGGAGATATACGAGTAGTAAACCCTTCTATTACTCCACTTTCTTGCAGCCGTCTTAACCGTTCATTGATGCTGGGACGACTAAGGTGTAATTCTTTAGAAAGTTGAATAATAGTCATTCTACTGTCTTCTTGAAGAAGTTTAAGAATCTTATAATCAATATAATCCACGTTTTTCACCTCTTTTTCACTTTTGCTCATTATCTAAATGATTTTTATCCAAAACCAAAACTATAATTCCATTATTTGTACATTTATGCATATAAATATACCTTATTGTTTTCTATAATGCTAGTAGATATGAAAATAAGTTGAAAGGAGGAGATGGATTGGATAATTCATTAAAACAAAGTATTTCGGCTCCTCAAGGGATAGCACTATACGTTGGAGCTGTTTTAGGATCAGGAATTCTTATTTTACCAGGGATGACAGGAGGAATTGCTGGAGCTAATGCCCTTATTTCTTGGATTGTGATGATATTGTTAAGTATTCCCTTAGCTTGTACATTTGCTTTTTTATCGATTGATTATCCTAGCTCTGGAGGTGTAGCCACTTTTGCTAATAAAGCCTTTGGTCATTATACAGGTGCCTTAATAGGGTGGTTCTTTTTTATAGCAGGTAGTATTGGACAAATTATTGTGTCTTTAACTGGTGGAACTTACATTGCCTTTGCTTTTCAGTTACCTCATTATGTTGCTTATATCATTGCTGGAGCTTTACTTGTTATTTCTGTGACAGGAAATTACTTTGGATTAAAAACGAGTGGTAAAATGCAATTGGGAATCGCTGCTCTTACATTTTTTATCTTATTAGGCACTATCTTTTTAGCTATTCCATCTATTCGTTATGAAAACTTGGTTTGGGAAGTTGGCCCTAACAGTATTAATCCCATAGCTCAGTGTATCATGCTTATTTTTTGGTCTTTCTTTGGTTGGGAAGCTATCTCAAGCTTAGCTCCAGAGTTTAAGGACCCTAGAAAGAAAAACATTCTCATTTCAACCGTGGGAGCAATTATAATTGTAGGTATTCTTTACATAGGCATTGCTTTTGCTGTTATTGGTACAAACTCCTACTCTACCGGTACTGAAAACATGAATGAAGCCATGAATCATGCATCACTCTCAGAAGTAGTCACAAAGGGAATTGGAAAAAATGGAGGCTGGGCGACTGGAATCGTCGCCTTTACGATATGTTTAGGAACAATGAATGCGTTTGTGGCTAGTATGAGTCGGTTAGGATATTCCTTAGCTAAAGATAATATTGCACCCTCTTGGTTAAGCAAAATTAATGAAAAATATTCTACACCAAGTCGTGCTGTATTAGTAGTAGGTAGTATTGCTGAAATTGGTTTATTAACAAGCTACATTTTTAAAATTGAATTAGAAAAACTTGTATTTATTCCAAATTCGTTAGGAATTGCA
>NZ_LWBK01000080.1:0-2206 GCF_001614195.1 Bacillus sp. VT 712
TGTTTGAGTTTGGCTGAAACGGCCAAAGCAAACGGAATTGATTTTTATCAGTACTTGGTAAAGCTGATGACGGAATTACCTAATATATCGTTTCATCAACACCCTGAGATTTTACATAATTACATGCCATGGTCAGAGAATATTCAAGCCACATGTGCAAAATAGCCAGCTAACTGAAAAAAATTCAGTTAGCTGGCCGTTCGTCGTGCGTACCGTGAAGGTGCGCTATTTTTTATATTTCGGGCTTACATTTAACCTTGATTGGCTTGGGACTGACCCCTGTTTTTGAGACAGGAATCAAAACACCTTTTAAACACGCAGCACCTCCTGGTACAATACATGTATCAATCAAAGGAGGTGTTAGTATGCAACATAAAAAGTATTCACTGTATAAAAATGGAGTATACTTACATGATTTTGATACTATGACTGAATGCTCCAAATGGTTAGAGAATATTATAGGAGGCTCTTTGTATCAGGGCTTGAGCAGAATTAGAGATGGAAAATGGATACCTGATGAAAGGTCACAGCTTTTTGGATATGAGGTTAAAACTAATGACACTGAGGAGAGCTAATTAGGCTCTCCTTTTTCTGTAATAGGATGCTTTTCTAAAACTGACTCAGCTTATCCCTTAAATGAATAATTACATAGTAAATGAATAATTACATAGTAAATGTAAAAAATATATTTGTTAAAAATAACTAAGGAGATGATACAAATGGCATTAATACCTTATGATCCATTTAGACAATTAACTAACATTAGGAGAGATTTTGACAGATTATTCAATGATTTCCCTTTTCATTTAGACAATGAAATGAATCAATTGGGGAATATAAGAGTGGATGTTCATGAAACAGATAAAGAGGTAGTAGCAACTTGTGACATTCCAGGCTTACAGAGTAAAGAAGATGTAAACATTGATATTGAAAATAATGTATTGAGAATTAGTGGCTCAATTAACAGAACTAATGAGATTAAAGAAGAGAATATGCATAGGAGAGAAAGATACACAGGTAGCTTTCACAGAGCCGTTACACTACCAACTCCTGTTTCTGAGGAAGATATAAAGGCTTCTTATAAGAATGGTGTACTAGAAGTTATCATGCCTAAACAAACTCAAACAAATAAAAAGAGAATTGATGTGGATTTCCATTAAAAATGAGCAGTTTGCTACCTGTAATGAAAGAGTTTGGCAGGGATTACTTGCAGGAAGTTGCTGAGGAACAACCTGACCTAGTTGATTTGCTAATTTTAAGCTGCCATTTACCTCAGGGAAAGAAAAAAATTATTTTAAATGAGCTGACTAATAATATTAAAAATTCCTACCAGAGGCTGGGACAAAACGCTCCTAAATAAACTAAAAAAGCCGGTGCAGTTTTACGACGAGTAAAATTGCACTGGCTTTATATTTTTACAATAAAATAAGGACCACTTCTGATAAAATTAAGTTACCACACCAAATCATATCGAAAGAAGGATCCTTATGTTTAAAAATTATAGCATGAATCAATTAATTCTACCTTTAGATCTTGAAATAAAACTGCAAAATAATGATAGTGCATTCTCTATTCACCATTTAGTTGAAAGTATCCCACAAGAAGCGCTCGAACCATTCCTTCGAAATACCGGCTGTCCTGCCTATCATCCTCTTTTACAGATAGGGCTACTGCTGAGAAAGTTGCTAGTAAGGTTTTAAGCAATCTAAATAACAAAAAAGCAGTGGCAGCTTGGATAAGTAATCCTCAAAGTAAGTCAAAGTTAGTGTTATCTTATGAAGGAGCTGAAGTTATTGGACGTGGAGTAAAAAGAGATTCTACAACTGTTGAAAGTATGACAAATGCTAGAATTGTCTTGAAAAAGGATGGAGCAGGGAATTATATTCTAACTGGATATCCAAACTAATACTAAAGGGTGAGATGTTATGTTGTCTTCTAACAAATTAGAAGAACCTGTTGGATCGGCTATACTTAGTTAGACAGAAATTTTAAGGTCAAGTAGAATTAACTATACTAATCAGTTATGAGGAGAATCTACATGACAAAAAAAGTACGTCGAACGTTTACCGAAGAATTTAAGCAACAGATCGTGCAGCTATATCAGAATGGAAAGCCTCGTAAAGACATCATTCGAGAATATGAGTTAACACCATCTTCGCTTGATAAGTGGATTAATCAAAGTAAGTCCTCTGGTTCCTTCAAAGAA
>NZ_LWBK01000081.1:0-2082 GCF_001614195.1 Bacillus sp. VT 712
AATTGGCCAGTATCGGAAGAAAGTTCGCCTCCATCGTGAGTTAATTTGAGTTGGTGATTGAAATGAAGTGTTGTTTGCGGTAATCTAATCATGAGAAGAATCCTTTCTTTTGGTTAGTTCTTAGTCGATTTAACCTTAACAGAAATGGATTCTTTTTTCATTTTTTTAGTGAAAAAGAGAATCCCACAGGAAAGCCGATAAATCGCCTTTCCTGTGGGATTTTGTATTTGGGTATGAATAATTCAGGAAGAAGGCTATATAAGCCTTCTTAAGGATTAAAAAAAGACGATGAATGAAAAATCTCATCGTCTTTTTTTGTATAATTCTTATTGCGCAATTGTCTCCGATTGTTAAATACTTAAATTTTTAATCTATAGCGTCATTTTCAGTTTTTGTGTGTACTTGAGTAAAAAATATTTAATAAATCTATCAAATCTTATACAGTTTTCAAGTCGACTTTTCTCTCCATTCTTTCTGTACAGTAAATCCCCTAATGAAAAATGCTATCTTGTTTTTTGTACTAATGCAGCCAAGCTACTTCCTAACTGTAACTGACCGGTTGGGTTAGGATGAACCCAATCTTGCATATTTTCTACAGTGTCCAAATTCGCATTCATTGCACATACATAAACACCGTTCGCCATTTGTGCGTCTGTATCGAACTCTGTTAGCAACCTCCTACCAACCTTTTGCATATTTTGACGGTACATTTCTGATGTCCCCTTAGTAGCAGTGCTAACAGCCCAAAAATCTTGGTTATTTCCGATTATAGGAAGATTTATTATAATTTTGATGGCTTGATTGTACGATTTAATCGATGAAACAATAGCCTTAATGTTTTTGATATATGTCTCGATACCATTATCAATTCCTTCTGTTAACTGAAAATCATTAGCTGCTAACAAAATACTAACGTGAGTAGGAAGATTGCTTCCAAATGCAGCAGCAAAACGTGACATATATTTAGAAAAATTAATCTCCATTGTCGGCTGTGTCGCCATGACCTGCCATGTTGAACCGTCATACTGTAGAAATTGTTGCCCGTTTTGCTTACTCGGATCAAGGACGACATCACCTGACACAGGACTAGTAGGATAGCCATTCGTATCAAACAAATAACTAGCACCGTCCCAACCCTTCGCTATCTTCTGAAATCCATCGAAATCATATCCAGTTGAATCTGTGTAGCAAATTTTCTTCCAAACCTCGGTATTCCCCCAAAATTTTTCACCATCTATACCGACAGGAAATAAAAATGGGCTGTCAGGTGTTGTAGTCTTTCCTGTGTTATTAATGTAATCTGCAACTGTCCAACCACCACGACCTTCACCATTGGTAATTCCATTGTCAAATGAGCGCGTTCCTACTGTTTTGACATTAGGTAAAACATCTTGGACTTGCTTTGCATATGAATTTAGCCTTGTCATACTATCTCCTATGCAAAGCAAATTTACTTGATTTGATGACGATAAAGGCACAATTTCTATATTTGTTTTCGTTGAATAGATCACCTTCATATTAACATCACGTAACTTTATAACTACGTCATAACTTCCACTTGAAACACTATACTCTTTAATAGCACTATTTCCTGGCTCCACATGATAGCGATCCTTATATTGTCTACCGTAAGGAGCGTCTACATCTACGTTGATTAAAGACGTATTTCCTTTAATGACATTATTAAAATAAATTGATAACGGTTTAATTGAACTTGGACTCCCTAAAAGAGCATAAAGTTTCTTTGGTAGGACAACGTCTAGTATCCCATAAATTTGTTCATCCTTAAAATATGGAATAGTATAACTAAATGGTTCATATGCGGTTACTAAATTACCTTTTTCTAATTGAAAAGTCTCTGCTGTCCCTTTTGAAAGTGTAGCTCTTATATACTTAGCATTACTAGGAGTTGTAATTGTTGATGCTTGTTCTGGTGGTGACAATCTTGAAAGACCGCTGATGTAAATTTTGTTTTCATCATAAAAGGCAATTTCGTGTGAATAGTTTCTAGCGTAAACAGTTGATGGCTCTACTGGTACGAAATCTGTTACATCGTAAGATGTATTAGCACCAACAGTCCCT
>NZ_LWBK01000082.1:0-1984 GCF_001614195.1 Bacillus sp. VT 712
CTTTGTATAGTAATTTAAATGATGGGTTTCCACTAATTCTTCTAATTTCGTTGAAGAAATCGGTGAAAACCATTGTTCAAATGATGTTTTTCGTGTAAACTTATCCATGCTTATGGTCCTTTGTATTGGATTTGGATGGTTTACTACCGCTCAACCAGTATAAAGGATTTTTTTATGTTTGGGTTATATTACAGAAAATTCAGATTTTTAGAAAGCGTTGAATTATTTTAATGCGACGCTAGTGATAACATTTTATTAAAATAAAAAGTCCTCTAACCAAAGGTTTAAACGTTTTAATAGACTGAGACATAAGTAATTCAGTCCTTACTATACTTGAACGATTGAGAGTTCATAACTTTTAATCGTTCAGGTTTTTTGGTTGATTGTGAAAACGGAGATCCCGCAGCGCAGCGAGGAAGCTCAGGTTCCTCCCCGCGGAAAGCGAGTGACCGTAGCGCAATGGAACGAACGTGTTGAGACAAACTAAAGAGATGGGAACAGCTAGTGTTCGTCTTTTAGAAGCAATCATTTTGTTATGTCCCAAACTCTTTTTCTTTTTGAGTTGGCATAGATTTAATTGTTTTTCCAGTGGTTACTGTAGGGAAAGGAAATGGAATTATTAGATTAAAGTGCTACCTAGACCCCACATTACGTCAACTGATTTCTATAATAGTTATAATTTTTGATGGACCATTTTACTTTGCCTGTATGTAAATAAATGATTTCCTTTATGAGCTAGTAATGCTGGTAAATAGTGTGGGATTTTTTCTGGTATGCCAAGATTATTAGGGTTTAAAATCCAATCAATATCTTTCCAATCTAAAATGCCTTCTCGAGTTTTTATTGGTGTATCATATGTGAAAAGATTGTCTAATTCTCCAAGAAAAACATGTATTCCATCTACTTTACCTTCAGGAGTTAACCACGTTACAACTCCTTGAGATATAAAACCACTCAATTGAATAAATGTAAGGATTTGGGGCACAATACTATAAGTTTATATAGTATTGGAGGTAACAGGTTTGGATAATAAAATGAGATTAACGTCCTCAGAAATTACAAGTTTATGGACACAATATATTCAAGATACAATGGCTGTTTGTATTAGCAAATACGTGTTGGCAACGGTTAAGGACCCTGAAATTTATTCTCTATACGAATTTACCCTAGATATATCCGAAAAGCATTTAAAAGTGCTTAGAAATATTTTTAAATCTGAAAAGTTGGAGCCACCGAAAGGATTTACTGAAAAAGATGTAAATGTAGATGCTCCTCCTCTGTTTACAGATGTTTTTTGGTTAGGCTACATGCATGAGATGACAATGCACGGGTTAGCTGGATATAGTATATCTTTTAGTGTGTCGACCAGAAAAGATATACGAGATCACTATTTCCAATGCAACATTGATGCTATGGAGATTTATAATAAGTCGATCGAAATCCTTTTATCCAAAGGTATTTATCAACGATCTCCCTATTTTTCTACATCTCAAAGGAGTCAATCAGTTACAGAGATAGGATATGTTATGGATTTATTCGGAGATAAACGACCTTTAAATTCAATGGAAGCAGGAAATATTTTTTTTAATCTAAAAAAGAGCATTGCAGCTAAGGCTCTCGTCATTGGATTTAAACAAGTAATTAAAGATAAAGACATTCATAAATTTATGGATAATTGTTTACGTACAGTTAATAAAAATATAAATATTTTCTCTTCTATCCTTCAGGATGAAAACCTTAAACCTCCCCAATTATTAGACAATGAAATTACAAATTCTGATGTAGCTCCTTTTTCAGATAAATTAATGGTGTTTCATACTGGATTTTTATTTAATTTAGCCGCCACGTATTATGCTGCAGCTATGGTAACAAGCATGAGGATAGATGTAGCTGGACATTGTGATGCTTCTATTTTTCGGGATTTGAAAACGATCTCATCTTTTGGGAGAATTATGATTAAAAAAGGGTGGATAGAAAAACTACC
>NZ_LWBK01000083.1:0-11466 GCF_001614195.1 Bacillus sp. VT 712
AGCTGATTGTGCGGATTTCAAGGATGTAAGGACCATTGAAGATGTTATTTTTCAAGTACAAGGGGGAAATTACTCCTTTGAAGCTGTGCAAAAAGGCAATATGTTTTATCAACGAGCAAGAGAATCTGAAAGAAGATTAGCAAGAAAGAATTTGGAATATTGGAGAGATTACCCAGCGAAATATGCTCTTTGGTACTTTAATCCATATGGTCCGTGTCCTCCAACATGGTATGGCCAACCTTTTAGTGGTCAATTTAAACAACATTGTTTTTATGAACCAGCGCCTGGAACATGTGAAAGCGTTTATATTCGTTGAGGAAAAGATTCGAATATTTTTAAAAACTAAAACTTTTAGCAGCAAAAAAAGGATCTTCTTACTGGAAGATCCTTTTTTCAGTGTCTATAAACATGATTATGTTAATTATAATCCCCTATATAATATTCATTGATTTTCCTATCTTTATAGTTTGTAAATACCCATTTTTCACACAATAAATGCTATTCTCCATATCTTTATAGTAAGGAGAAAAGGAGAATCTAAAATGTGTATATGTAAAAACGGATATGAAGGGATATTAAACAAGTGCAGTAATAATCAAATGTTTATAGCTAAAAAGTGTGTTCCTTTTAGAAGCCCTTGTGATGGCTTAACTAGAACTACTATATACACTACATCAAATGTTGTTAATACTTCTCTAGCCAATGGAATAATTGCAATTGTTAATACAAGTATAGATTGTGTCATGAATGTATCTATTACAGATAGTTCAGGTGAAAATACTTATGTTGTTTCTGCTCAGAGTTCTTTAGTAGTTCAAGTATTTTCGCTTTCTTTAATCACTGTGGTATGTGGCCCAGATAATGATAATGGGGAAGACTTCTGCACAGGAACGTTCGAAGCAACGTTATCTTTTTAGAATAGGAGAAGACAGGTTTATGCCTATAATTAATCGTTTTTCAATTTTGGCATGTGGTGCTATGACTTTTACAGGTAATACTTTAGGTCTTAGTCAGTTATTAAATCAAAACAGAGCAGGAGTTCAAGGAAGCATTGGTGCATTCACTACACTTAACAATGCGCTTCAAGTCCCTACTTTTCCAGTTGGAACAACTCTTAATATTAATCAAAATAGTTCTGCAGCAAATTTGGTCATACCTAACAACAGTAATGTACTTTACGCTGAACTGATCTGGGGTGGTAATTACTTATCTCGTGATCAGAATATTATAGCTTTAATTAACAATCCAGTTACTTTCGTTGATTCGAATAATAATTCTTTTAGTATAAATCCAGACCCTCTGACACAAAATCAGGAAACATTTACTTCTGGAAATCCACCTGTTACAAGAGGGTTTTATAATCGTTCTGCTAATGTAACTGCTATTGTTCAAAATAGTGGTGCTGGAACATATTCTGTCGCAGGGGTTCCAGGACTTTTAGATCCATTACAGGCTTCTACAGCTGATACAAATCATGCAGGGTGGACTTTAGCAGTAATTTATGAAAACAGTCAATTGCCTAATAGATCAATGTACTTATATATTGGAACGAATGGTTTAGTAATCAGTCCTGCTAATCCTATCATTGATGTTCCTATTGTAGGTTTTATGACTCCACCTTCTGGTCCTGTTAACACAAGAATCTTAATAAGTGCTCAAGAAGGTGATGCTAATATTACAGGTGACCAGGCATTATTTGGTCCTACAGCACTTTCTTTAACAAATCTGTCTGGTCCAAGAAATCCATCTAATAATTTTTTTGGATCTCAAATTAATAACGATAGTGGAAATTTAGATACTACAGGTACTTTTGGAGACCGTAATCAGAACCCTATAACAGCCACTAATATATCTGCTGGACGTCAAGGGTGGGATATAACTAATGTAGACGCTACAAATTATCTAGGTAACAATGAAATGATTGCAACATTTAGATATACATCTACTGGTGATGCGTATATGCCAAATGCTTTAGGAGTTCAAATTGATCAAGGCGATGCTGTATTAGATGTTCAAAAAAGGGTTAATACTACAATGGCTGATATTTTAGATACGTTAACTTATACAATTACTATTACAAATGAAGGTGTAGTTCCAGCTAATAATGTTGTATTTACCGATTTAATACCTGAAGGTAGCGTTTTTATTAATGACAGTGTCGTTATAAACGGAGTGTCAACACCTGGAGTAAATCCTGAGACTGGTATTTCACTTCCTGATATCAATGTTGATGAAACTGTTACTATTGTGTTCGAAGTTCAAATTTTAAAATGTGTATGTTTTTTGAGGAATAAATCATTTATCACTTTTAGTTGTGGTAAAATCACGTTTAGTAATCAAGTATTAACAGTTATTTGTAAATCTTGTTCGGGATCAAATTGTATATGTGATTGATGACTCATAAAAAAATGCTTATGGTTTTGACAACCATAAGCATTTTTTTATGAGTCTAATTGATATCTAACTACAATATCAAGTTCTCCCTTAGCAGGACCGGCAGGGTCTACAGGTCCTGCTATAGAAATAGCTCCTAAATTGTCAATAGTTCTCATTAAACATTGACCTGGAGCTAACGTTTCAGTTAATACCGTAGTACCTGAAGAATTGGTTGCTGTCACATCAAAAGGAAACGTACCTGAATTTTTCAAAATGAAAGAAGCTATAACTGTTTCATTAATTGCCTCATATATTGTTTCATCTGCTCCTGCAGCTATACTGAATTGGCAACATAATTGGTCTTTTACATAGTCATTTCCTCTAAAACAGTTACCTAAAATAGTTGAATTATAATCTGAATTGCAAGACATTTTAAATTCACCTCGTTTTTTCAAATGTTCACTTGAAATATTAGATGTTTTATTGACGATATTGGTGCTTAATTATTTTCATTTTTAATTTATTTTTACAATATGTATAAAAGATAAATAAGTAATTATATGAATTTAAATGAGGGATAAAGGTGGACAAATACTATATATCAAATAGAGAAGAATTAGCTATTTCTGCTGATAAAATATGTGATTGGGTTCAAAAACCTATAGAGTTAAAAATGAGAGAAAGTATTCTAGAAAAAGCATCCGTTCATGATGTGTTTTGTCAAGAATTTTCTATTGCAGAGTTTAAACCTTCCCTTTATAGTCTGTGGAAAACAATCAATATGGAAAGTATTTCTTGTACACTTAGTCTAACTATTACTGAATGTAGTACCAATAAATTATTATTAAGTGTCAATAAAGGCGAAAAAGATGAAAAACAATTTCCCATTTATAAAGGTACTTTTAATTTTACTTTTAGTAATATTAGTAGCATCTCTATTATTAATGATACAGAAACAGCATATAAAGGAAGGTTTTCTATTCAAATACATTACGAAATTCCAACTACAGAAATTGATTTTTCATGTCAACCAATATGCTATTTAGATGAAAGTCAAGTAAAATGCAAAGAAATTTCAGATAAAACAAAATTCAAGAATAAAGTAATTTTAATACATGAAAAGTGGGTGACATTAAGAAAAATTAATATTTTAATAGAAGGAGTATTTCTTGTAGAATTTAAGAAAAAAAATGGTGGGGTTTTCTTATGTGAAATCCCCTTTAAAGATATTATTTCTGTTTATATGTGTGTAACAGAAAAATCAAAAATTGAATGTAAACTAACTATAAGTGACTCTACATGCTATTTAGCGAAAGAAAATATTAAAAATTGCTATACACTTTTGATTAATAACTTTCTATGTTTAAATATTATGGCAATAGAAAGTGTTGTTTTATGTATTGAAGGCTTTGAAGATATTAATCCTAGAGATGAAGAGATTAAAAGCATAGAGTAAATCGAACTATAAAAACCTTTTTAATAGGTAATTGACCATCTCTTTTAAGTTCATTTGAAAAAGATGGTCAATGTTATATTAGAGAATAACAACTTTAAGTTGATTAAATTGCCTTAAGGCAATTAGTTGTCTTTTTAACGAGAAAAGTCATGACCTTGATCTTTGGGTTTATTTATGGAGCTACTTTTAAATCTTCTAAGCTGTTGCTGCTGCTTTTGTTGTGCTTGCTCTTCGCTACGAGTAGCTTGCTGAATGGCATCAAGAATGCCTGAGATCGTTCCTATGACTTGTTCCTTGGTGTTTATTTGCTTTTCTATATTGGGGATTACATTTTTCTCAAGCTCTCTAATTTCGCCTTGTCGCTTCTCTAAATCATCCGGTCCTTTATATCCTTTTTCTTTAAGGTTCTCTCGGTAATGATCGGCTTCATGCTGTAATTCTTCGTAATGTTGTCGTGCTTTTTTCGAAACCAATCGTTTAGCTGTCTCACCAGGACTACTACTTAGTTGATCAAGTTCTTTTTCCGTTTTTTCAAGGTTCGTAACTTGATTCTTCATGGTACTTAAATAATCTCTTTCTGTTTCAAAGATTTTTACATTTTTCTTTAGTTTGTACAACTCATCTTTTTGATTTCCAATCGCTTTTTCAATGACTTCTAATGTGACTGGCGTCTTTTTGGCCATATCTATATGTTTCTCTAGTTTTAAGGCATTGTCATAGCTCAAGTATGTTCCAGCTGTTTTTAAATCGGGATAATGTGAGCTTACTTCACGAATTTTAGCCATTTTAACGGCTTCTTCTGCTTGTAACAACGTTTTTGTTTCGACTCGAATCTGTTGTTTCTCATAGTTGATTTGATGAAGGCGATTTTCTTTTTGTTGAGAAAACTCTTGATAGCGTTGGTAGAATTCTTCTTCATTTGAAAAACGAAGGGATTCTTTATATTCTTTGATGCTGCTTTCATAGTTTGCTTTATTGCCTTCTAAATCAGAGATTTTATCAAGGTAACGACGTTTCATCATATTATTTTCTTTTAGTTTAAACGGATTGAGTGATCCCTTGAGTTCATCTACTTTCTCTTCATTCTGCTTAATATCATGCTCCAAAGCCTTCACACGGTCATAAGAATTACTGACGTTAAGAAACTGTTGTTGTTGAACATGGAAATGTCGTTCAATTGGGTCATGACGATTGCTCATTTTGCGTAGTTCTTCATGGCGTTTGTAGATACTTTCTAAGGAAACGACTTCTTGGTTTAAAAGAGATGCAGCCTTTTGAATCTGCGTTTTCTCAACATCTGTAGAGAAGCTAAATTGCTTCTCTTTTTCTTTCATTTTTTGTAGATGAGCCTCTTTTTGGCGGCGGTAATCCTGTAGGTCTATAACGACTTGGTTATACTCTTGGCGCTCTCGGTTTATTTGGCCGCGCTGGCTTTGTTTCCCTTTCTTCTCCATGTCATGAGCTACATGCCCTAAGTGAATAGTTGGAAGAACTTCAAGTCCACGCTTTTCATGAGAAAGGTGCGTAATACGCTCTTTACTTTGGGCTTGTTCTAATGCTTGATTGGCATAGTTCGCCCATTCCTCACGAATAGATAAGCAGCCTTCGCTGTTTTTAACGTACCCACGATGGTTTTCTTTAGCGTTCGCAAAATCAGCGTTCCAGTCACGATTCTTCTTCCCAAAGCCATCCTGATCAAGATTTCTCATCGTTAACATGATGTGAGCATGAGGATTATTTTTGTCATCGCGATGAATAGCAATATCAGCTACCATTCCTTTTTGAACAAATTCATTTCGTGTAAAAGACTTAATGAGTTCTTTTTGTTGGTCATGATTCAGTTCAATTGGTAACGCAATGTTTAATTCGCGTGCTAATTGCGAGTCTTTGCGCTTCTCTACTTTTTCAACTTCATTCCATAAACGGTTCCGATCTTTCATCCATTCTGGCGCATTGGAAGGAGTTAGAATCATGGTTTCCGGTTGTACATTACGAGCATAAAACTTTTGTTCATCTGTGCGTTCATCATGTAGTTTTTCGCCACTGCGATAAGCAGCTGCAGCAATAGCCGATTGGCCTTTTGAACGGCTGATAATTTGCATCGACAGATGGTAAATAGCCATGATTCTTTCCTCCTTTCTTTTAAATGGATTTTTGTTTTTGGAATAAGTTGATGAGAGCACAAAGTGCGCTAATCAAGGTTTTTGATGAAAGCATCATCATGAACACCAAAGGTGTCAGATGGTGCTTTCATCTTTGCCGATAGGCAAACAGGTTTTATGAAATTCGCCATCTAGGCGAATGGGTCTTTGGTTTTGTCTTTTCGTTCCGAAGGAACCGCACACATCGGTACGATGTATAAGTGCGCCCTTATCTCTTCGATCTAAGGGAATTATACCATATCCTGGTGAGAAAATCCATGCTAAGGATACCAATTTATCTCAATTTTTGATATAATCGATACAAACATTAGAGAACAGAAAAAGGAGATGATAATGGATGCCGAAGAAGCGAACAGATGAGGAAATTCTCCAGGAGTTAGAAGAGAAAATTGAGAAGATGAAAGCGAAGAAACAACAAGTTGAAGCGCGTAAAAAAGAAAAAGAGAGAAAAGAGAGAACAAGACGACTTATTCAAGTCGGCGCGATCTTCGAGAAATACTTTGAGATTCAAAGTGAAGAAGAAGCTGAAAAGATTGCGAAGGCATTGCAATCTTATGTAGGGAAAAATAAAGAGAAGATTTTGCATCATGATATGGTTGTAAAAGAAAAAAAGAAAGCAGCAGCTGAAGTAGCTGTTTCTGAAGAATAAGGATCCGTCGGAGCCTATGATGAAATGTTTATATTGTGATTCAGATAATAATCGAATGGAGGAAGCATGTTCTGTTTGTGGAGCACCTTTACACGTAAAGCGTCCTCAACTTAAAGAATATGTGAGTTTACAAGATTCAGCTTTGTCATTCTAGGAGCTTCAAAGTTTTCACACATATGATTTGTTAATCTTGCTTCGTTTAGTACGAGAAGAGCGTTCAAAAAGCTATAATTTGATGAGAACGGTTCAGAAAGCGCCAGAAGGGGCTGAGATTGATAAAAGTGTAATAGAGTTCGGAGAAAGCGAATATCGCCTTTATACGGCTCGTATGAAGCTCATAGAGGGTCTCTTAATAGACAGGATGGGGTACAAGCCTAAACGAGTGGATGATAAGCTGCTTGAAGCGTTAAAACAGCGAATAGAGTCGAATTAGGGTTGCATTTATGAAAGATTTGGTAGAAAATTAGACATAAGAAAAGCCCTCAAGTTTTGGTCGACTGCGAGGACTTCTCTTAAAAACTATGAAGGAATTAACCTGTAAGAAAGATTAACTCTTTTTGTTGAATGTGTGTAAGTGTATTTTAACACAAACAGATTAATTTCTTCCAGTTAAAAATTGGGGGAATTGTAATGAAAAAAGAAGATAGCTTGAGAAGTAGTTTAGATAAAGCAGAACAAAATGCTAGAAAAAGAGATTTTGAAAAGGATCGAGAATCCAGGTTAAAAGCAGAAGAACTAAAAAAATCTTTATTAGATCAATTAAAGGAACTTACTGGTGAAGATCACTTTGTTGGAACTAGTAAAGATCCTTTTGCAGGGGAGCCGTTTAATCAAACTATGCATAGAAATTTAGATTTGTTAAATAGAATTGGTTATCTTAATCAAGCCGAAGGGGACTTTCTTTTTAGGATTCAAGCGTACTTAGAATTTAAAAGCAATGTAATCATTTGCAGAGAGGATAAATTTAAAAAGAAACAAAAAAATGTTGTTGAAGATGACTTTGAACTTCCAAAGGCAGCAACAGTTTCAGAAATTGCTGAAATGATTGGGAAATCCCGTAGACAAACATCCGAAATTATGAATTCTTTGAAACAAAAAGAAATTTTACTTAATCCCGAAGGCGCAGGTCAAGTATCTGAAAATGGACGTACTGTAAGCCCTAGAACGTGGATTGTAAATCCTTATATTATGATTTGTGCTCCACGAAAAAATGAAGTTAAGTTAGATAAGTTAACAATGAGATTGTTTCAACATTCTTTAAAAAAACTTAAAGATCAGAACGGTAAAAAGGTAACATTACCTGCTAGATTTTTTTAAACTGATTTTTTAGATCGTATCATATTTGATACGATCTTTTTTTATTAATTGCACTTTTTAAGGTGTGCGGAATTCCTCTCATTTTAGTGCCATAATGAGAGGAATTCCGCACACCTTAAAAAGTGCATCAAACCCAGTCATATCAACGGTTTAACCCTCTTTTTAAACTTTCTCTCTATTATCACTATTGTTTAGTAGCAATTCGCTGATAGAATTGCAAGGGTCTTTTTATACTTTTTTTCGTTCAAAAAATTAGCCATAAAGGCTAAAAGACCGCCTTAAGGCGGATTAGCTATTAGATGAAATTTGTATCTGTTTTACTTTTTAAAAGAGAACGCTATATAGGAACGCGGTTCCTTTCTATATATTTTGAAGGACGGGTACCGTTCTAGTTTCGAACGTATTGATTTATCAAGTTTCAATTTTTATTAAAGTTTAGTATTATATCTTTAATAAATTTTATTTTAAAATAGAGAACGGTAATTGTAACGCCGTGATCACGGAGGGATAAAGCGTGGATAAAACTGATAAGGCTTATACTCCTAAAGAAGTTAATTCTTTGTTAGATGTATCGGAAAGTACAGCAAGAAAATGGTGTATATCTTTAGAAAAAAAAGGATATATGTTTATTAGAAATCATAGGAACCAACGTCTTTTTACAGAACATGATCTTGTTGCTTTGAAGAAGTTTCAAGCTTTATTAAAAGAGACTAATATGCCAATGGATAACGCGGCGGATATTATAGTATCAAGGTTTGGTAAGGGTACGTTCGAAGATCGAACGCTATCCGTTCGAGAAGAAAATAATGAAGAACAGCGTTCTCTAGAGCGTTCTGAAGAAACAATAAACAAGCTTATGGAACATATTAAGACACAAGAAGCATACATGAAAAAACAAGATAAATTTAATCAAAATTTATTAGAGCGTTTAGATCAACAAGAAAAATATATACTTTCTCGTCTTGAAGAAAGAGATAAGTCTTTAACTGACTCTCTCAGAGAAATGCAGCAAACTCAGAAGTTAATTGCTGCTGCTCAAGAAGAAAAGAAAAGTTTTTTTGCTAAACTTTTTGGCAGGTGATTTTTAAAAAAAACAAGGGAAAATCTATCCCTTGTTTTTTTGTATTGTCTTATTGTTTCAATCTTAATATGAATTCTAATAGAATAGAATATAAAAGAAGTAGTTTACAAAATTATCAATAAATAGTAGAATTTTATAGGTGTTGTTTACATAAAAAAATGGTATATAAGGGGAATTTTATGAAAAAAAGAGCATTGAAAGTATTATTTGTAGGTTCACTTGTAGGAAGTCTATTGAATTTTGGAAATGTAGTATCTGCTTCTGAAAAAGATTTTACTTCTTTCTCAACTTATGATGGTACTGATATTAAGGTAGGTAAAACATTGGAAGATACATCTAAATTTAATGTATCAAAAGCTTCAGGGGTAACTAATGAGGAATTAAATGTAGATGTAAAAAAGCTTGATAATGGTATTGAGCAAACAGTAACAACTGAACCAAATAATGAAAAAGTTGTTTATGAAACACCTTTTGATTTTAAAAATGGAGAACATATTGAATTAGTAAAAGATGATGAAGGAAAAACTGATGGTTCTGCATTAGTTTACGATAAAGATGGAGAATCAATTGCAGTTATAATGCCTACGTTAGCATTGTCTGAATCAGGTAAAGAGTTAAAGAATGTTGACATTACTACAGTTATTAAAAACGGAGACACTCTACAACAAACTGTGGATTATAATGGTACTAGTCAGACTGTTAAACTTGTAACTGCTGCTGCTTCTAAAAGTTTTTCAGATTATTTTTCTAGTGGTTCTTGGATTACAAGAGATAAGGTAATTTCATTAAGCTTAAAACCAAAAGCAATTTTATGGTCAAACCACAGTCAGCCTAATGCTAATGCAGCTCTTAATAAGGACAGTTGGGCTAAAGTAAAAAGTAAATTTTCTTCAAGTTCAAAATGGAAAAATGAAGGATCAATAAAGAACCAATACGATTGTCATTATTATGTAGCAAAAGGAACAAAAACTCCTTGGAATTTAGAACCAAGTAGACCTAATGTTGGTTACAATAAAACAGTTCTTGCAAAATGTAATCCTTAATAATTGTTTTATTAAATAAATCGTTAAAAAAGCATACCTATAATGGCTATGCTTTTTTTTGATATTAGAGTAAAATAACACAAGTACAAGGAGGTATATTATGGACCATTTTACAACTTTTGATTATTTAAGGCCGATTTTTATCACATTTATAGTTTTACTCATTCTTTTGTTTATAGCAATTTTACAAAATAATAAACGAAAGTTAGTAAATACTTTCTCTGTTTTTAGTATTTCAGTGATTAGTGTGCTTATTTCAGGAATTACTCTTTTTGTAGAAGGAAGCATTGTAGATGATTTAAATTTATCTGGAGATTCTGTATCTACATATCTATTTTTTATAATTGTAATTCTATGTATTGTAAATCTATTCTTTTACTTTAGAAAGAGTAAGAATTAAGAATAAATACAATAGAGATTTTTACTTAATATGATGTTTATATTGTATAAAATGACTCTTTTTTATACAGAGAGTGTGGTATTTTTTATTTTAGAAACGTTGTTAAATCAACAATGTATAAAATTATGTATAAACAAGAAAAACGAAATATAAACGATCCCTTGTGCACCAAGGGATCGTTTTTTTCATGTGTTCCGGAAAGAGGTATTATGTAAACTTATTTTGTATATAGTATGCATAGTCATTTATTTGCTGATATCCAATAAAATATGAATATGGGAAGGTGATCAGATGGAGGAGTTTAAAGATTTACTGTCTTACGGTATTTTAATGAGGCCAACTTCTTATTCAAAACTAAAACTAGCAATAGAAGGGGTAGCGTCAGGAAAGTGCGGATTTACAACGTTAAGGAAATCAAAATATAAAAAGTCTAATTTCTCGGTGTTATAAGTGAAAAATTAGGCTTTAGTTACTTCATTAAAGCGCCTGATTGATGAAGACTAAAGTTTATATTCACCAAGAAAATTGATGTGCTCTTATCCTAACAAATTGTAAAAAAGAGACATGAATATTGCTTTTTTTCATACTGTATTTTGGAGGTGGAAAAATGGCAAGAGTCGCTTACCGAGATGCAGACGTTGATTTAATGGCAAGGATGATGAGAGCAGAGGCTGAAGGTGAAGGAGTACAGGGGATGCTATATGTTGGAAACGTGATTGTAAACCGTGCTGTAGCTGATTGTGCGGATTTCAAGGATGTAAGGACCATTGAAGATGTTATTTTTCAAGTACAAGGGGGAAATTACTCCTTTGAAGCTGTGCAAAAAGGCAATATGTTTTATCAACGAGCAAGAGAATCTGAAAGAAGATTAGCAAGAAAGAATTTGGAATATTGGAGAGATTACCCAGCGAAATATGCTCTTTGGTACTTTAATCCATATGGTCCGTGTCCTCCAACATGGTATGGCCAACCTTTTAGTGGT
>NZ_LWBK01000084.1:0-2122 GCF_001614195.1 Bacillus sp. VT 712
CGTCTATGCGCACTTCTTTTCGGACGTACTGACCCAGGTACAGCAGCTTTCCCTCAACTAAATCACCTTTTTAAAAAATCGAACCCGCACCAAGGGATCAGTCTGCCCAAAAACAGGTGAATCCCCATTTTTTAAGCATCAACCAGACTCCTTCACCTATTCATCCATTTGAAATTCACGAAAATTTAAACCATCGTGATCAAAAGTTGAAAAACGAAATGATTTTAGTTAGCTATGAATAATTCAGGATGTACAATAAAATCAATGAAACGGTCTACCATTTCTCTTTTGTTTTTAAATGAACTCTTTTGCATTTCAGCAGTTAGATTCATTGCTTGATAAACAACTTTAAGCGGAATAAATGCAGGTGTTAAATACTTTTCTGATTTAATTACTTCTCCTTCTTCTGATACCTCTTTAATTAATTCAATTACGTTACGTTTTAAAGTGCTAAAAAGCGCTTAGAACATTTTCAACGCCAGGTATTGGGACAACGTGTTTCTGAACATTTTACTCAAGTGTTAAAAAAACAAAAAGTTTGTATGTAAAGAGATCTATATTTGAAAGGAGTTAATATTAATGGCCACTTTTCGCAAACGAAATGGCAAATGGGAGTACCGTATTTCCTTTAAGGACCCATTTACGCAAAAGTATAAGGTAAAATCCAAAAGTGGTTTTCCTACAAAGAAGGAAGCTCAAACTGCATCATCTGAAGAAGAGAGAAAAATTAAAAGTGGTTTTGAACTCGATAACTCTTTCTTAAGTTTAGAGGATTATTTGTTGAATTGGTTAAATGAATATAAAAAAGACAGCGTACGTAAAAATACGTATATTTTACATTCTCAAGATATTAAAAATCATATTCTTCCTTACTTTAAAAGTATGCTATTAAAAGACTTAAAGCCTGTTATGTATCAGAAGTTTTTAAACCATTTAACTAATCAAGGATACAGTAAAAGGACAGTAGAAATTATCCATGGAACAATGCATAATGCTATGGAGAAAGCGCTTGTTCTTTCCAAACTTGAAAAGAACCCTTGCAGTGGTGCAACTATCTCTAAAAAGAATGCAAAGAAACAAAATGGCTTAAAATATATGCGTAGTGAGGACATTCAAATCTTCCTACAGTGTGCATCTAAAGATAATTATATCTATTATTTATTTTTTAAGACGCTTATTCATACAGGTATGAGGAAAGGTGAAGCCGCTGCTTTGCAATGGAAAGATATAAACTTCAAAGAAGGAATTATTTCAATCAATAAAAACATTAGACTTTAGTGCTCTTTCAAAAGAAGAGTTATTTGGTGATACAAAAACTTATTCATCAATCAGGGAGATTTCCATTCCTCAATCTCTTAAAAATGAACTAAGCACACACCGGCGATTGCAAAATAATGATAAGTTAATGTTAACAAATTCATATCACCATGAATTAGATCTGATTTTCTGTCGCAGGGATGGAAATCCTTTACCCAAGTCAACGTTATTTAATGCTTTTTCAAGAATCTTAAAGAAAGCAAACCTACCTCCTTTAAGCATTCACTCTCTTCGACATACTCATGCAGTTCTTATGTTGGAATCTGGAGCAAGTATGAAGTACATTCAAAAGCGATTAGGACATGGTAGCATCTCAATTACATCTGATGTTTATACTCATGTTAGTAAGAAAATTAACCAAGACTCCATTAGTTCTTTTGAAGAATATATATCGTCTGTTTTAGAAAGTTAAAAAACTTTGGTCCGATTTTGGTCGTGAACTTTTCACTAGATCAAACTGGGTTTGCGACCAAAATAAAAAAATCCCCTGACACCTGTAGTGTCAAGGGATTTACCAATTAATATTGGCTCATGTATTGATCGCGTTCCCATGGGTGAACTTGTGTGCGGAATAAGTTTTTTCTCATTAAATACTTTCACATGTAGTCCATGTAGCTTGATTTAACAAGGTTTGTTGATTATCTAAAGAAATCTTTTTTCACAAATTACCGCTCGTTTTCGCAAAGAATGTGGTCAAAATGTGGTCATGAAATATCTTGTTCTATTTTAAGAATTAAGATATTTGAATATGCCATCAACATCTTTTGTTTGAACAGCATTGAGTGGTTGAAAGTCTACATCATAG
>NZ_LWBK01000085.1:0-1607 GCF_001614195.1 Bacillus sp. VT 712
AAGAAACATTTGAGTAAGGCTTTACGACAAATAGGCGGACGACCTGTGCCAGCTGGAACAGGTCCCACTGTTAAACTGTCTACGTAAGCAAATAAAATGTGTAAAAGGGATTGATTTTCTTCGAAATTGGTTATCATACTAGTAAATCCGTCCTTTCTGGAGATAGTTTAGGGTACTATCATTCTTCCAAGAAGACGGATTCTTTTATGCATTCATTTTTGAATATTTATGAGTTTTGCAACACCCTCCTCTTTCATATTGGAAATCACTCCTTAATAAATTTCTGTAATAACTCTGAGTAAACTTTATCTTTCCCCCATATTCCTGCTTCTTTTTCTATATTATGAATTCCACCGGAACCTGGATGTAATTTTTGAGGCACTGGAAACGCTTGTCCACCTCCACCAATATGGTGATGAATTAATTTGTCTCCTTTAACACCTTTAAAATCATACTGGGAGAAATATTCCCTAAATACCTTATCATTAACTGGACTATCGGTAAACGGATTCCTTCCCTCTATTATTGCTCTATTATTTGGGCTAAACGCTTCTGGGTGTCTATCAAGTAGTTCACTCCAAAAATACTTTAGATCACGTCTCCACCCCTCAGCATTAGTGTATTTTTCACCTTTTCCACCAAATGGCATCTCAACAACTGTACGTTGATCTGCAATATAAATTGGATCTATATTTTGAAGGTCCACACCACGATATGTTCTAATAGGGTCATTAATATCTTCTATCTTCTTAACCGTTCCTTTAGTACCCTCAGCAACCTTCTCATCCCTAACCTTCGTCCCAACCCCATTACCACCATCCACACGCTCAATAAACTGATACCCGCCATTCCCCTTCACAGATCCAACACCTGGATACACTAAACGATTATCCAGCTTATTTAGACCCAAGTTCTGCAGAGCTGACTGCGTACGCACATGAATAGCTGCGGCACCTTCATTCAGTTTCTTCGTGGCGGCACCGCTGAGTTGTTCAAGCTTCGTCGTTTTTGCGAGCTTGTCCGCTCCTTTTGTGCCGACTATGCTTATGGCAACGTTAGCGGTTAGGTAGGAAAAGTAACTATATTCTTACCACTCTATTTTTATTCCAACTGATTTCACATATCTAATAAATATTCTTTACAAGTGTAAAAAAACAAAAAAACCTTGAAAGGCTTTTAGCCAATTAAGGTTTTTTAATAATGTTATTTTGTTTTAACAGCTTCTCTTATCTGTTCAATAATCTGATAGAGCCACTGAAGTGGTTCTAAACCAGTAGCGGGAAAGTACACACCATCCGCACAAGATTGAATATATTCATTCTTTTCTATATCTGAATAGTCACTTCCAATAAAATCTGTGTAAGCCCGTAATCAAACAACGCATATAAAACATCAGGCACCTCCGGTACGATAAATGTATCAATCAAAGGAGGTGCCATTATGTCTACAAACAAATTAACCATTGTTCCCGTCAAACTCGATCCTATTCCAGTTGAAATTTCTTCGAATCATTCTCTCCAATACACTGCTGAGCCAAGTTGTGTAATTAAAACCGCTGTGGCTGAAATTTCCTTCTTCAATGGCGTAGATGAGCGCATTATCCAAAC
>NZ_LWBK01000086.1:0-1771 GCF_001614195.1 Bacillus sp. VT 712
TCGCTGGGTAGCTATGTGTGGACGGGATAAGTGCTGAAAGCATCTAAGCATGAAGCCCCCCTCAAGATGAGATTTCCCATAGCGCAAGCTAGTAAGATCCCTGAAAGATGATCAGGTTGATAGGTCAGAGGTGGAAGCACGGCGACGTGTGTAGCTGACTGATACTAATCGATCGAGGACTTAACCAAATTAGAAAAGCGAAGGCGACTAATTAGGAGCCATAGCTAGACAGTAAACTTAGTACTCAGCAAAATGTTATCTAGTTTTGAGAGAATAATCTCAAAACATGTCTGGTGGCGATAGCAGAGAGGTCACACCCGTTCCCATGCCGAACACGGAAGTTAAGTTCTCTAGCGCCGATGGTAGTTGGGACTTTGTCCCTGTGAGAGTAGGACGTTGCCAGGCATTTATATTGGCCCGTTGGTCAAGTGGTTAAGACACCGCCCTTTCACGGCGGTAACACGGGTTCGAATCCCGTACGGGTCACCATAATTCTTATACATAGTTGGAGGATTAGCTCAGCTGGGAGAGCACCTGCCTTACAAGCAGGGGGTCGGCGGTTCGATCCCGTCATCCTCCACCATTTATTTAAGCTGGAGGGGTAGCGAAGTGGCTAAACGCGGCGGACTGTAAATCCGCTCCTTCGGGTTCGGCAGTTCGAATCTGCCCCCCTCCACCATCTTATTGGGCTATAGCCAAGCGGTAAGGCAACGGACTTTGACTCCGTCATGCGTTGGTTCGAATCCAGCTAGCCCAGCCAGTAAGAGCCATTAGCTCAGTTGGTAGAGCATCTGACTTTTAATCAGAGGGTCGAAGGTTCGAGTCCTTCATGGCTCATATTAAGCGCCCGTAGCTCAATTGGATAGAGCGTTTGACTACGGATCAAAAGGTTAGGGGTTCGACTCCTCTCGGGCGCGCCATAAAACGGGAAGTAGCTCAGCTTGGTAGAGCACTTGGTTTGGGACCAAGGGGTCGCAGGTTCGAATCCTGTCTTCCCGACCAGGAAATATCTTTAATTTATATATGCGGGTGTAGTTTAATGGTAAAACCTCAGCCTTCCAAGCTGATGTCGTGAGTTCGATTCTCATCACCCGCTCCATAACGGGCCTATAGCTCAGCTGGTTAGAGCGCACGCCTGATAAGCGTGAGGTCGGTGGTTCGAGTCCACTTAGGCCCACTAAAAAAGAGCATCTAGTTAAGATGCTCTTTTTCATGTAGATGTTTTTAAAAGAGATTGATACTGAAGAGACAAGTCATAAAATGCAGTACGATCTCGTTCATCTAATGCATAGTTAATTTGAGTTTCTAAAATGCTTTTTTTGTGTTTAAATAAGGCATCGTCAATAATCATGTCAATATACATATCAAGCACGTTATCAGCTTCGCGAATCTTTCTTTTGCGAGCGAGGGATTTCATCATCTCGGCGTACGATTTTTCATTGTTCATACATCATCACCTCTGCAGCCTTTTTCTTAGTATATAGAGTAAGGAACAAAAAAACAACTAATTTTCTAAATTTTTGGCTGTTTTCGTATAGATTGTTGCTAAGAGAGGCATCCTATATAATAGAATAAAAGGTTGAATAGGGGTGTTACTAATGGCAATGGCTTGGCACGATATTTACAAAGACTTTTATACTCTTTCAAAGAATGAACAACTGGAAATGTTTAAAGCAATTAAGCAAGATTTATTTCCAGAACCAAAGAATGACATTTCTAAAATGGTTGGCGAAGTTCGTGAAACACGCTTTTCAAATGGATTAGCGTGTAT
>NZ_LWBK01000087.1:0-1510 GCF_001614195.1 Bacillus sp. VT 712
CAGTTCAAGGACGTACTTACAAATTAGTCGCTTACTCAAAGCGGCACCATGGAAATCCGCTCATTTATGGCTACGAAAAATCGTAGGGAAAACCGTGCCCTAAAGAATTTCACAGGTCTGTTGCACTCGTCAAAGGTTATAGTAAAAAAATGGATGTTAACTACCTCTATTCAAATGTCTTTGTTTTTCTTCTCATGAGTAAAAACAAGAAAGCAGAAAATTCAGTCAAAATTTATGCAACACTAGTGAAATGTTATAAATAATTAAGAATTTAATTGTTTTAAAATAGCACTTTTATTAGTACTAAATAATATGTAATCTTGCTTTGTAGTTCTAATAAGGATTCGATCAGTCGTAGCATAAGGTGTTCCTATTCTAATTGCTTCCGCCTTTTTTCCACCATATGTTTCATCCTCTGTAACTTCAATGATTTCATCTAAAGGAATCTCTATAGTAGATAACTGCCATTTTATAATTAACTTCCCATTATCTTTCTTCACTTTAATCCCCAACATATTAACAAACCCCTTCTTATATAGTGTGTGAATTTAATAAATGTTCTTTGTTTGATCTGATATTCATTATATTAAATTTAAAACCTTCCAAAACAGGAAAACATTTAAGCGTTTCCAATTTGATTATAAGCCTTAAAAGGTTTTTATTTTTATGTTTAATTATAACATTAAATCCATAATAATGTAAAATTTATGTAATTATATGGTAGTAAAAATGTATCATTTATTACAACCTTACAAAATACTAATTTATGTAAAAATGAACCATATTATATACTAAAGGACTATTTTTATTGAATTTTATGGTTATAAACCGTTTTCATATATTCGTTTTTTTCAAAAAAAGGATTTTATTTAAACTTTAGAACCACTTTCAATAATATGGGATATTAGTTATAATAACCCATATTATTGAAGCGAAAATGTAAAATTACGTTGAGCAAAAATTGTCAATTATATTCTAGCGTTTACAATTACGTCTTCTTCAGATAAATTGAGAGTCTTTCCGTTATAATTATAATCTCTTCTAAACTTTTCATCTGTTCTTCCTAACCTATGAATTATTAAATGACGCATATCATGGATTTTAATTACGTCTTTAAGATTATAATTTACAGAATCGATAGAGGTGTTAAAATTTTGAAAATCTATATTGAAGGTTTTCTTATAATACTTTCTAACCTCATTAAATCCTTGACGATGAAGGTTCCCTATTTTATCATCGATAAATTTTTTTTCTAATTCCCACCACTAACGTCGCATAAATATTGACTGAATTTTCTGTTTTCTTATTTTTCCGTTTGAGAAGAAAAATGAAGACACGTGAACAGAGGTAGTAATCATCCATTTTTTCACTATAACCTTTGGCGAGGGCGACAGAGACGGTTAAACCTTTACGGGACAGCTCTTCCTGCTATTTTTCGAATCCAAATGTGTGCGGATTTCCACGGTGCTGCTTTTAACAACCGACTAATTTGTAAGTACGTCCGTGAACT
>NZ_LWBK01000088.1:0-1355 GCF_001614195.1 Bacillus sp. VT 712
ATTCTTTCGAACTTGATCCATATGGCGATTCCATTTTCTTATTTTCAGGATGGAGTAAAGATCGCTACAAATGTCTGTATTTTGATGGCGATGGCTTCGCCATGCTTTATAAGCGTTTAGATAGTGGAAAACTTCAATGGCCAAAAGATGAAAATGAAGTACGTAATCTTTCACAACAGGAGCTCCGATGGTTACTTGAAGGGTTATCCATTCAGCAACCAAAAGCCATTCAACCATCACTAAAAGGCGTGTTCTAAAATCGTTCAAGTTGGTACTTTTATCTTTATTTCACTATTCAAACTGATTATAATAGGAGGAACGAAACTGAACGGAAAGTAGTGAATGTTGTGTCGAACGCTTCTTCTAATAACAAAAGTAAAGATGAGAAATTAATTCGACTGCTTGAAGAACAATTAGCTCATTCGAATCAACAAAATAAAAAGTTATCGAAAAAGTTGGATCAATCATTGAAACAGATTGAATCGTTGACGCAACAACTTCAACATTTAACAAAACTCTTATATGGCTCTAAAACAGAAAAATCCAAATACAATACGCCCGACGGGCAAGTGTCCTTATTTGAGGATGACCCGTCTTTTACTGATTCTGAGCACACAGAAGAACAAAGCCAACAGACGATTTCTTATACTGTTGTTCGAAACATCCAGAAGAAAAAGAGAAATGATTCATTGCGAGATGATGTAGAAATAGAAGCGATCCATCATCATCCAGACAATACCATCTGTGACTGTTGTCAACATCAAATGGTTGAAATCGGCGGAACGGTTGTCCGTGAAGAAGCTACATTTATTCCCGCAAAAATGATGAAAGTACAGCATATTGAACATGCCTACGAATGTAGGAACTGCAAAAGTGATGCATCACAATCCGCACAAATTAAGCGTGGAAAAGCACCACAGCCACCGATTCAACGTAGCATCGCAAGCCCTAGCGTGCTTGCGAAAGTCATCTATGATAAATTTGCGCAATACTTACCCCTTTACCGCCAGGTCAAGGAATGGTCACGTTATGGTCTAGATACGAATGATAAAAATCTTTCTAATTGGGTCATACATGCAGCACATGATTGGCTACTACCTATTTATGAACGAATGAAAGAGTTGATGATGTTTAAGTCTGTTCTACATGTCGACGAAACGTATTCCCAAATTATTCATCGTTCTGATGGGAAATCTGGTCAATCCAATGCCTATAACTGGGTATATCGAAGTGTGCCAAGCCAAGGTCCCTTGATTATTCTATTTCAAAGCTCTTTATCACGGGCTCGGTCCGTCCTTGAAAGTTTCACGGAGGGGTATTCCGGTACAATTATTTGTGATGGTTACTCTGCCTAT
>NZ_LWBK01000089.1:0-1544 GCF_001614195.1 Bacillus sp. VT 712
GGGAGCAAACAGGATTAGATACCCTGGTAGTCCACGCCGTAAACGATGAGTGCTAAGTGTTAGAGGGTTTCCGCCCTTTAGTGCTGCAGCTAACGCATTAAGCACTCCGCCTGGGGAGTACGGTCGCAAGACTGAAACTCAAAGGAATTGACGGGGGCCCGCACAAGCGGTGGAGCATGTGGTTTAATTCGAAGCAACGCGAAGAACCTTACCAGGTCTTGACATCCTCTGACAACTCTAGAGATAGAGCGTTCCCCTTCGGGGGACAGAGTGACAGGTGGTGCATGGTTGTCGTCAGCTCGTGTCGTGAGATGTTGGGTTAAGTCCCGCAACGAGCGCAACCCTTGATCTTAGTTGCCAGCATTTAGTTGGGCACTCTAAGGTGACTGCCGGTGACAAACCGGAGGAAGGTGGGGATGACGTCAAATCATCATGCCCCTTATGACCTGGGCTACACACGTGCTACAATGGATGGTACAAAGGGCTGCAAGACCGCGAGGTCAAGCCAATCCCATAAAACCATTCTCAGTTCGGATTGTAGGCTGCAACTCGCCTACATGAAGCTGGAATCGCTAGTAATCGCGGATCAGCATGCCGCGGTGAATACGTTCCCGGGCCTTGTACACACCGCCCGTCACACCACGAGAGTTTGTAACACCCGAAGTCGGTGGGGTAACCTTTATGGAGCCAGCCGCCTAAGGTGGGACAGATGATTGGGGTGAAGTCGTAACAAGGTAGCCGTATCGGAAGGTGCGGCTGGATCACCTCCTTTCTAAGGATTTTTACATGAAAAGCGAAGGCGATTGTTTAGTCATGAAAAGCGTTGGAGCTTTTGACAGGGAAACCGTTATTTGGTTTCATTGACAAAAGTGAAACGATCGAATGACTAGGAGCCGTAGCTAGACAAGACGTGCGTTTTGAAGCTTTGTTCAGTTTTGAGAGTTCAATCTCTCATTTAATAGAAAGTACATCACTTTCTTCTTATTAGATAAGAAGAATTTTGAGTGCGATTGTTCTTTGAAAACTAGATAACAGTAATAGCTGAGGAAAAGTGAAACTTTTCTTTAATCAAACCAATAAATAACGCAACGCAAGTTGCACCATTTATTCGCTAATGGTTAAGTTAGAAAGGGCGCACGGTGAATGCCTTGGCACTAGGAGCCGATGAAGGACGGGACTAACACCGATATGCTTCGGGGAGCTGTAAGTAAGCTTTAATCCGGAGATTTCCGAATGGGGAAACCCACTGTTCGTAATGGAGCAGTATCTTTATCTGAATATATAGGATATTGAAGGCAGACCCGGGGAACTGAAACATCTAAGTACCCGGAGGAAGAGAAAGCAAATGCGATTTCCTGAGTAGCGGCGAGCGAAACGGAATTAGCCCAAACCAAGAGGCTTGCCTCTTGGGGTTGTAGGACACTCTACACGGAGTTACAAAGGAACGAGGTAAATGAAGAGGTCTGGAAAGGCCCGTCAAAGAAGGTAACAACCCTGTAGTTGAAACTTCGTTCCCTCTTGAGTGGATCCTGAGTACGGCGGAA
>NZ_LWBK01000090.1:0-790 GCF_001614195.1 Bacillus sp. VT 712
TCGGTCCCTATCCGTCGTGGGCGTAGGAAATTTGAGAGGAGCTGTCCTTAGTACGAGAGGACCGGGATGGACACACCGCTGGTGTACCAGTTGTCTTGCCAAAGGCATCGCTGGGTAGCTATGTGTGGACGGGATAAGTGCTGAAAGCATCTAAGCATGAAGCCCCCCTCAAGATGAGATTTCCCATAGCGCAAGCTAGTAAGATCCCTGAAAGATGATCAGGTTGATAGGTCAGAGGTGGAAGCACGGTGACGTGTGTAGCTGACTGATACTAATCGATCGAGGACTTAACCAAAACGATAGTACACGAAGTACTCAGCAAAATGTTATCTAGTTTTGAGAGAATAATCTCAAATCATGTCTGGTGACGATAGCAGAGAGGTCACACCCGTTCCCATGCCGAACACGGAAGTTAAGTTCTCTAGCGCCGATGGTAGTTGGGACTTTGTCCCTGTGAGAGTAGGACGTTGCCAGGCTGAAAAAGATTTCTCTTTTTCTTTCAAAAAGTATTTGACACCAAGTAAAAAAACTTGGTATGATAATAAAGTCGCCTAAGAGCGGCGGTTGAACTTTGAAAACTGAACAAAGCGACAAACGTCAACGTTAATTTTTTTAAACTTTTATGAGCAAGTCAAACATTTCTTCGGAGAGTTTGATCCTGGCTCAGGATGAACGCTGGCGGCGTGCCTAATACATGCAAGTCGAGCGAACTGATTAGAAGCTTGCTTCTATGACGTTAGCGGCGGACGGGTGAGTAACACGTGGGCAACCTGCCTGTAAGACTGGGATA
>NZ_LWBK01000091.1:0-688 GCF_001614195.1 Bacillus sp. VT 712
ACAGGGACTGTTGGTGCTAATACATCTTACGATGTAACAGATTTCGTACCAGTAGAGCCATCAACTGTTTACGCTAGAAACTATTCACACGAAATTGCCTTTTATGATGAAAACAAAATTTACATCAGCGGTCTTTCAAGATTGTCACCACCAGAACAAGCATCAACAATTACAACTCCTAGTAATGCTAAGTATATAAGAGCTACACTTTCAAAAGGGACAGCAGAGACTTTTCAATTAGAAAAAGGTAGTACTCCAACAACATATGAGTCGTTTGCTGGCTACAACTTAAAAAAACTTAAACTAGGCAAAGAGAACTTAATTACGGAGTTCCTAGAAGTTAAGGACGTAAGTACTATTGATATAGATTTAAGACAAATAACCGATGTAACAACATCTAAAAACCTTTTCAATAAGGATACTGTTGAAACGGGTAAATTTGTTAACTACTTAACAGGGACTGTTGGTGCTAATACATCTTACGATGTAACAGATTTCGTACCAGTAGAGCCATCAACTGTTTACGCTAGAAACTATTCACACGAAATTGCCTTTTATGATGAAAACAAAATTTACATCAGCGGTCTTTCAAGATTGTCACCACCAGAACAAGCATCAACAATTACAACTCCTAGTAATGCTAAGTATATAAGAGCTACACTTTCAAAAGGGACAGCAGAGACTTTTC
>NZ_LWBK01000092.1:0-684 GCF_001614195.1 Bacillus sp. VT 712
TCACGGACGTACTTACAAATTAGTCGGTTGTTAAAAGCAGCACCGTGGAAATCCGCACACATTTGGATTCGAAAAATAGCAGGAAGAGCTGTCCCGTAAAGGTTTAACCGTCTCTGTCGCCCTCGCCAAAGGTTATAGTGAAAAAATGGATGATTACTACCTCTGTTCACGTGTCTTCATTTTTCTTCTCAAACGGAAAAATAAGAAAACAGAAAATTCAGTCAATATTTATGCGACGTTAGTGAAATACAAACTATCTTTCATTCCGCTAACTATTATTTACAAAGATCAAGATGATTTCTTTTATAAGAAATCTGGGCCTAAATATATCATCTTAACTTGCGTTACTATGGTACTTATCATTGTTGTAGCATTTACGATTTCGTATAATTTATTTTATTTACAACAAACAAATTCATCCATTTTATTCATTACCCTGAATTATTCATACCCAAATACAAAATCCCACAGGAAAGGCGATTTATCGGCTTTCCTGTGGGATTCTCTTTTTCACTAAAAAAATGAAAAAAGAATCCATTTCTGTTAAGGTTAAATCGACTAAGAACTAACCAAAAGAAAGGATTCTTCTCATGATTAGATTACCGCAAACAACACTTCATTTCAATCACCAACTCAAATTAACTCACGATGGAGGCGAACTTTCTTCCGATACTGGCCAATTCA
>NZ_LWBK01000093.1:0-620 GCF_001614195.1 Bacillus sp. VT 712
AAGCGATCTCTAAGTTTGAAAGGCTGTCCGTATGATAATGCAGTAGCAGAAGCAACATTCAAAATCATCAAAACAGAGTTCGTAAAGAAACGTCATTTTGATAGCTTAGAAGAGTTACAAAGAGAGTTTACAGATTATGTGCACTGGTTTAACCATCTACGCATCCACGGTACTTTAGATTATTTAAGTCCAGTGGAATACAAATTTACGCACCTTAAGAAAACTGTCTAGTTTAGTGTTGACAATCCATGTTTTTCAGTTCTTGGCTGGAACTTTTCATCAAGATATTGATTCTCCAGAAGAGGCCTTACAAGAATTGTTAACAGAGGAAAGTAAAGAGTATCTGGAATTTGCTATTATTTTTTTAACAGATTTGTAAGCCCGAAATATAAAAAATAGCGCACCTTCACGGTACGCACGACGAACGGCCAGCTAACTGAATTTTTTTCAGTTAGCTGGCTATTTTGCACATGTGGCTTGAATATTCTCTGACCATGGCATGTAATTATGTAAAATCTCAGGGTGTTGATGAAACGATATATTAGGTAATTCCGTCATCAGCTTTACCAAGTACTGATAAAAATCAATTCCGTTTGCTTTGGCCGTTTCAGCCAAACTCA
>NZ_LWBK01000094.1:0-620 GCF_001614195.1 Bacillus sp. VT 712
AAACAGCATCTCCGCATCAAAAAGTTTTACGGACAAAGTGAATGGGCGATTCACAACCAAGTGTTGATCGCACTTATCGTCTTTTGTCTGCATGTACTCGTGCAGCTCGAAACAAAAAGTAAGCGAAAACTCCTGCAAATTAGCCGTTATTTAAGGGCTGCTTTGTGGAAGCCAGCACATATCTGGCTTCGAAAAATTAAAGGGGAAGCTGTCCCTTAATGAGCAAATGATCGTTGTCTCTTTTGTCTAATTGTAAATAAAAACCAAATGGATGGAGCCACCTTTGTTTGGATATTCACTTTTTTGGCTCTTCATTAGGAAAGATATAAAACTGAAAATTCAAATAAAATTTATGCAACACTAGTGATAAATTATCACTAGCGTCGCATTAAAATAATTCAACGCTTTCTAAAAATCTGAATTTTCTGTAATATAACCCAAACATAAAAAAATCCTTTATACTGGTTGAGCGGTAGTAAACCATCCAAATCCAATACAAAGGACCATAAGCATGGATAAGTTTACACGAAAAACATCATTTGAACAATGGTTTTCACCGATTTCTTCAACGAAATTAGAAGAATTAGTGGAAACCCATCATTTAAATTACTATACAAAGA
>NZ_LWBK01000095.1:0-600 GCF_001614195.1 Bacillus sp. VT 712
GGCTGCTGGCACGTAGTTAGCCGTGGCTTTCTGGTTAGGTACCGTCAAGGTACAAGCAGTTACTCTTGTACTTGTTCTTCCCTAACAACAGAGTTTTACGACCCGAAAGCCTTCATCACTCACGCGGCGTTGCTCCGTCAGACTTTCGTCCATTGCGGAAGATTCCCTACTGCTGCCTCCCGTAGGAGTCTGGGCCGTGTCTCAGTCCCAGTGTGGCCGATCACCCTCTCAGGTCGGCTATGCATCGTCGCCTTGGTGAGCCGTTACCTCACCAACTAGCTAATGCACCGCGGGCCCATCTGTAAGTGATAGCCGAAACCATCTTTCAATTTTCTCTTATGCAAGAAAAAATATTATCCGGTATTAGCTCCGGTTTCCCGGAGTTATCCCAGTCTTACAGGCAGGTTGCCCACGTGTTACTCACCCGTCCGCCGCTAACGTCATAGAAGCAAGCTTCTAATCAGTTCGCTCGACTTGCATGTATTAGGCACGCCGCCAGCGTTCATCCTGAGCCAGGATCAAACTCTCCGAAGAAATGTTTGACTTGCTCATAAAAGTTTAAAAAAATTAACGTTGACGTTTGTCGCTTTGTTCAGTTTT
>NZ_LWBK01000096.1:0-585 GCF_001614195.1 Bacillus sp. VT 712
TATCGCAGAAACTGCAAAAAGTAATGGCATTGATTTCTATGAATATATAAAGAAACTTTTGACGGATCTACCGAATATCGGCATCCATCAAAATCCTGAAATTCTAGATCAATACATGCCTTGGTCTAAAATGATTCAAGCAACATGTAATAGAAGATAGATGAGGCCGTATTTTTGATAAAAAATCATAAAAATACGGCTATTTATCATGCGTACCATGAAGGTACGCTGTTTTTTATTTCGGGCTTACATTCTTCTTTTTTTATTTTCCTTAAAACGCTTTTTAAACGTAAGCCCGTAATCAAACAACGCATATAAAACATCAGGCACCTCCGGTTGTGACCGTCAAGTAGAATGAAACAATTTTTGCTCGTTATTTTGAAACACTTTGTTCCCCAAATATGGTAGAACGATGCTTCATACGATAACTATCTTCATTTAAATGAATGATTTCTACTCGGTGAAGAATCCTATCTAGAATTGCTGTTGTTATAGCTTGATCACCCAATAATTCTCCCCATTCTTTTGGTGCCTTATTAGAGGTCAAGATAATGGAAGACTGATTATACAAGTCATTAATTAAAT
>NZ_LWBK01000097.1:0-1735 GCF_001614195.1 Bacillus sp. VT 712
TAGATACCCTGGTAGTCCACGCCGTAAACGATGAGTGCTAAGTGTTAGAGGGTTTCCGCCCTTTAGTGCTGCAGCTAACGCATTAAGCACTCCGCCTGGGGAGTACGGTCGCAAGACTGAAACTCAAAGGAATTGACGGGGGCCCGCACAAGCGGTGGAGCATGTGGTTTAATTCGAAGCAACGCGAAGAACCTTACCAGGTCTTGACATCCTCTGACAACTCTAGAGATAGAGCGTTCCCCTTCGGGGGGACAGAGTGACAGGTGGTGCATGGTTGTCGTCAGCTCGTGTCGTGAGATGTTGGGTTAAGTCCCGCAACGAGCGCAACCCTTGATCTTAGTTGCCAGCATTTAGTTGGGCACTCTAAGGTGACTGCCGGTGACAAACCGGAGGAAGGTGGGGATGACGTCAAATCATCATGCCCCTTATGACCTGGGCTACACACGTGCTACAATGGATGGTACAAAGGGCTGCAAGACCGCGAGGTCAAGCCAATCCCATAAAACCATTCTCAGTTCGGATTGTAGGCTGCAACTCGCCTACATGAAGCTGGAATCGCTAGTAATCGCGGATCAGCATGCCGCGGTGAATACGTTCCCGGGCCTTGTACACACCGCCCGTCACACCACGAGAGTTTGTAACACCCGAAGTCGGTGGGGTAACCTTTATGGAGCCAGCCGCCTAAGGTGGGACAGATGATTGGGGTGAAGTCGTAACAAGGTAGCCGTATCGGAAGGTGCGGCTGGATCACCTCCTTTCTAAGGATTTTTACATAAAAAGCGAAGGCGATTGTTTAGTCATGAAAAGCGTTGGAGCTTTTGACAGGGGAACCGTTATTTGGTTTCGTTGACAAAAGTGAAACGATCGAACGACTAGGAGCCGTAGCTAGACAAGACGTACGTTTTGAAGCTTTGTTCAGTTTTGAGAGTTCAATCTCTCATTTAATAGAAAGTACATCACTTTCTTCTTATTAGATAAGAAGAATTTTGAGTGCGATTGTTCTTTGAAAACTAGATAACAGTAATAGCTGAGGAAAAGTGAAACTTTTCTTTAATCAAACCAATAAATAACGCAACGCAAGTTGCACCATTTATTCGCTAGTGGTTAAGTTAGAAAGGGCGCACGGTGAATGCCTTGGCACTAGGAGCCGATGAAGGACGGGACTAACACCGATATGCTTCGGGGAGCTGTAAGTAAGCTTTGATCCGGAGATTTCCGAATGGGGAAACCCACTGTTCGTAATGGAGCAGTATCTTTATCTGAATATATAGGATATTGAAGGCAGACCCGGGGAACTGAAACATCTAAGTACCCGGAGGAAGAGAAAGCAAATGCGATTTCCTGAGTAGCGGCGAGCGAAACGGAATTAGCCCAAACCAAGAGGCTTGCCTCTTGGGGTTGTAGGACACTCTATACGGAGTTACAAAGGAACGAGGTAAATGAAGAGGTCTGGAAAGGCCCGTCAAAGAAGGTAACAACCCTGTAGTTGAAACTTCGTTCCCTCTTGAGTGGATCCTGAGTACGGCGGAACACGTGAAATTCCGTCGGAAGCTGGGAGGACCATCTCCCAAGGCTAAATACTCCCTAGTGACCGATAGTGAACCAGTACCGTGAGGGAAAGGTGAAAAGCACCCCGGAAGGGGAGTGAAAGAGAACCTGAAACCGTGTGCCTACAAGTAGTCAGAGCCCGTTAATGGGTGATGGCGTGCCTTTTGTAGAATGAACCGGCGAGTTA
>NZ_LWBK01000098.1:0-563 GCF_001614195.1 Bacillus sp. VT 712
TATTCAGATAAAGATACTGCTCCATTACGAACAGTGGGTTTCCCCATTCGGAAATCTCCGGATCAAAGCTTACTTACAGCTCCCCGAAGCATATCGGTGTTAGTCCCGTCCTTCATCGGCTCCTAGTGCCAAGGCATTCACCGTGCGCCCTTTCTAACTTAACCATTAGCGAATAAATGGTGCAACTTGCGTTGCGTTATTTATTGGTTTGATTAAAGAAAAGTTTCACTTTTCCTCAGCTATTACTGTTATCTAGTTTTCAAAGAACAATTGGTGGAGCCTAGCGGGATCGAACCGCTGACCTCCTGCGTGCAAGGCAGGCGCTCTCCCAGCTGAGCTAAGGCCCCAATAAGGTATAAAGTAGATACATGGTGGGCCTAAGTGGACTCGAACCACCGACCTCACGCTTATCAGGCGTGCGCTCTAACCAGCTGAGCTATAGGCCCATTTTCTACTCTTTTATTGTATATTTGAGAGAATTCTCTCAAAACTGAACAAAGCTTCAAAACGTACGTCTTGTCTAGCTACGGCTCCTAGTCGTTCGATCGTTTCACTTTTGTCAA
>NZ_LWBK01000099.1:0-540 GCF_001614195.1 Bacillus sp. VT 712
TAGGTCAGAGGTGGAAGCACGGCGACGTGTGTAGCTGACTGATACTAATCGATCGAGGACTTAACCAAAGCGATAGTACACGAAGTACTCAGCGAAATGTTATCTAGTTTTGAGAGAATAATCTCAAATCATGTCTGGTGACGATAGCAGAGAGGTCACACCCGTTCCCATGCCGAACACGGAAGTTAAGTTCTCTAGCGCCGATGGTAGTTGGGACTTTGTCCCTGTGAGAGTAGGACGTTGCCAGGCTGAAAAAGATTTCTCTTTTTCTTTCAAAAAGTATTTGACACCAAGTGAAAAACTTGGTATGATAATAAAGTCGCCTAAGAGCGGCGGTTGAACTTTGAAAACTGAACAAAGCGACAAACGTCAACGTTAATTTTTTTAAACTTTTATGAGCAAGTCAAACATTTCTTCGGAGAGTTTGATCCTGGCTCAGGATGAACGCTGGCGGCGTGCCTAATACATGCAAGTCGAGCGAACTGATTAGAAGCTTGCTTCTATGACGTTAGCGGCGGACGGGTGAGTAACACGTGGGCA
>NZ_LWBK01000100.1:0-728 GCF_001614195.1 Bacillus sp. VT 712
CCATTACGAACAGTGGGTTTCCCCATTCGGAAATCTCCGGATCAAAGCTTACTTACAGCTCCCCGAAGCATATCGGTGTTAGTCCCGTCCTTCATCGGCTCCTAGTGCCAAGGCATTCACCGTGCGCCCTTTCTAACTTAACCATTAGCGAATAAATGGTGCAACTTGCGTTGCGTTATTTATTGGTTTGATTAAAGAAAAGTTTCACTTTTCCTCAGCTATTACTGTTATCTAGTTTTCAAAGAACAATCGCACTCAAAATTCTTCTTATCTAATAAGAAGAAAGTGATGTACTTTCTATTAAATGAGAGATTGAACTCTCAAAACTGAACAAAGCTTCAAAACGTACGTCTTGTCTAGCTACGGCTCCTAGTCATTCGACCGTTTCACTTTTGTCAACGACACCAAATAACGGTTTCCCTGTCAAAAGCTCCAACGCTTTTCATGACTAAACAATCGCCTTCGCTTTTCATGTAAAAGTCCTTAGAAAGGAGGTGATCCAGCCGCACCTTCCGATACGGCTACCTTGTTACGACTTCACCCCAATCATCTGTCCCACCTTAGGCGGCTGGCTCCATAAAGGTTACCCCACCGACTTCGGGTGTTACAAACTCTCGTGGTGTGACGGGCGGTGTGTACAAGGCCCGGGAACGTATTCACCGCGGCATGCTGATCCGCGATTACTAGCGATTCCAGCTTCATGTAGGCGAGTTGCAGCCTACAATCCG
>NZ_LWBK01000101.1:0-515 GCF_001614195.1 Bacillus sp. VT 712
GCCGCGGTGAATACGTTCCCGGGCCTTGTACACACCGCCCGTCACACCACGAGAGTTTGTAACACCCGAAGTCGGTGGGGTAACCTTTATGGAGCCAGCCGCCTAAGGTGGGACAGATGATTGGGGTGAAGTCGTAACAAGGTAGCCGTATCGGAAGGTGCGGCTGGATCACCTCCTTTCTAAGGATTTTTACATGAAAAGCGAAGGCGATTGTTTAGTCATGAAAAGCGTTGGAGCTTTTGACAGGGTAACCGTTATTTGGTGTCATTGACAAAAGTGAAACGGTCGAATGACTAGGAGCCGTAGCTAGACAAGACGTACGTTTTGAAGCTTTGTTCAGTTTTGAGAGTTCAATCTCTCATTTAATAGAAAGTACATCACTTTCTTCTTATTAGATAAGAAGAATTTTGAGTGCGATTGTTCTTTGAAAACTAGATAACAGTAATAGCTGAGGAAAAGTGAAACTTTTCTTTAATCAAACCAATAAATAACGCAACGCAAGTTGCACCATTTAT
>NZ_LWBK01000102.1:0-512 GCF_001614195.1 Bacillus sp. VT 712
AGGCGCTCTCCCAGCTGAGCTAAGGCCCCAATAAGGTATAAAGTAGATACATGGTGGGCCTAAGTGGACTCGAACCACCGACCTCACG
This sequence comes from Bacillus sp. VT 712, assembly GCF_001614195.1. NCBI lineage: Bacteria > Bacillati > Bacillota > Bacilli > Caryophanales > Bacillaceae > Bacillus > Bacillus sp. VT 712. The sequence continues at coordinate 89 of NZ_LWBK01000102.1, forward strand.
CTTATCAGGCGTGCGCTCTAACCAGCTGAGCTATAGGCCCATTTTCTACTCTTTTATTGTATATTTGAGAGAATTCTCTCAAAACTGAACAAAGCTTCAAAACGTACGTCTTGTCTAGCTACGGCTCCTAGTCGTTCGATCGTTTCACTTTTGTCAACTAAACCAAATAACGGTTTTCCTGTCAAAAGCTCCAACGCTTTTCATGACTAAACAATCGCCTTCGCTTTTCATGTAAAAATCCTTAGAAAGGAGGTGATCCAGCCGCACCTTCCGATACGGCTACCTTGTTACGACTTCACCCCAATCATCTGTCCCACCTTAGGCGGCTGGCTCCATAAAGGTTACCCCACCGACTTCGGGTGTTACAAACTCTCGTGGTGTGACGGGCGGTGTGTACAAGGCCCGGGAACGTATTCACCGCGGC
>NZ_LWBK01000103.1:0-555 GCF_001614195.1 Bacillus sp. VT 712
CCCTTTCTAACTTAACCATTAGCGAATAAATGGTGCAACTTGCGTTGCGTTATTTATTGGTTTGATTAAAGAAAAGTTTCACTTTTCCTCAGCTATTACTGTTATCTAGTTTTCAAAGAACAATCGCACTCAAAATTCTTCTTATCTAATAAGAAGAAAGTGATGTACTTTCTATTAAATGAGAGATTGAACTCTCAAAACTGAACAAAGCTTCAAAACGTACGTCTTGTCTAGCTACGGCTCCTAGTCGTTCGATCGTTTCACTTTTGTCAACGAAACCAAATAACGGTTTCCCTGTCAAAAGCTTCAACGCTTTTCATGACTAAACAATCGCCTTCGCTTTTCATGTAAAAATCCTTAGAAAGGAGGTGATCCAGCCGCACCTTCCGATACGGCTACCTTGTTACGACTTCACCCCAATCATCTGTCCCACCTTAGGCGGCTGGCTCCATAAAGGTTACCCCACCGACTTCGGGTGTTACAAACTCTCGTGGTGTGACGGGCGGTGTGTACAAGGCCCGGGAACGTATTCACCGCGGCATGCTGATCCGCGAT
>NZ_LWBK01000104.1:0-1725 GCF_001614195.1 Bacillus sp. VT 712
CCCGGGCCTTGTACACACCGCCCGTCACACCACGAGAGTTTGTAACACCCGAAGTCGGTGGGGTAACCTTTATGGAGCCAGCCGCCTAAGGTGGGACAGATGATTGGGGTGAAGTCGTAACAAGGTAGCCGTATCGGAAGGTGCGGCTGGATCACCTCCTTTCTAAGGATTTTTACATGAAAAGCGAAGGCGATTGTTTAGTCATGAAAAGCGTTGGAGCTTTTGACAGGGAAACCGTTATTTGGTTTCGTTGACAAAAGTGAAACGATCGAATGACTAGGAGCCGTAGCTAGACAAGACGTACGTTTTGAAGCTTTGTTCAGTTTTGAGAGTTCAATCTCTCATTTAATAGAAAGTACATCACTTTCTTCTTATCTAATAAGGAGAATTTTGAGTGCGATTGTTCTTTGAAAACTAGATAACAGTAATAGCTGAGGAAAAGTGAAACTTTTCTTTAATCAAACCAATAAATAACGCAACGCAAGTTGCACCATTTATTCGCTAATGGTTAAGTTAGAAAGGGCGCACGGTGAATGCCTTGGCACTAGGAGCCGATGAAGGACGGGACTAACACCGATATGCTTCGGGGAGCTGTAAGTAAGCTTTGATCCGGAGATTTCCGAATGGGGAAACCCACTGTTCGTAATGGAGCAGTATCTTTATCTGAATACATAGGATATTGAAGGCAGACCCGGGGAACTGAAACATCTAAGTACCCGGAGGAAGAGAAAGCAAATGCGATTTCCTGAGTAGCGGCGAGCGAAACGGAATTAGCCCAAACCAAGAGGCTTGCCTCTTGGGGTTGTAGGACACTCTATACGGAGTTACAAAGGAACGAGGTAAATGAAGAGGTCTGGAAAGGCCCGTCAAAGAAGGTAACAACCCTGTAGTTGAAACTTCGTTCCCTCTTGAGTGGATCCTGAGTACGGCGGAACACGTGAAATTCCGTCGGAAGCTGGGAGGACCATCTCCCAAGGCTAAATACTCCCTAGTGACCGATAGTGAACCAGTACCGTGAGGGAAAGGTGAAAAGCACCCCGGAAGGGGAGTGAAAGAGAACCTGAAACCGTGTGCCTACAAGTAGTCAGAGCCCGTTAATGGGTGATGGCGTGCCTTTTGTAGAATGAACCGGCGAGTTACGATCCCATGCAAGGTTAAGTTGAAGAGACGGAGCCGTAGCGAAAGCGAGTCTGAATAGGGCGTTTAGTATGTGGTTGTAGACCCGAAACCAGGTGATCTACCCATGTCCAGGGTGAAGTTCAGGTAACACTGAATGGAGGCCCGAACCCACGCACGTTGAAAAGTGCGGGGATGAGGTGTGGGTAGCGGAGAAATTCCAATCGAACCTGGAGATAGCTGGTTCTCTCCGAAATAGCTTTAGGGCTAGCCTCACGTTGTGAGAGTCTTGGAGGTAGAGCACTGATTGGACTAGGGGCCCCCAACGGGTTACCGAATTCAGTCAAACTCCGAATGCCAAAGACTTATCCGTGGGAGTCAGACTGCGAGTGATAAGATCCGTAGTCAAAAGGGAAACAGCCCAGACCACCAGCTAAGGTCCCCAAGTATACGTTAAGTGGAAAAGGATGTGGAGTTGCTTAGACAACCAGGATGTTGGCTTAGAAGCAGCCACCATTTAAAGAGTGCGTAATAGCTCACTGGTCGAGTGACTCTGCGCCGAAAATGTACCGGGGCTAAACGTATCACCGAAGCTGTGGATTGACATCT
>NZ_LWBK01000105.1:0-500 GCF_001614195.1 Bacillus sp. VT 712
ATGGTACGCATGATAAATAGCCGTATTTTTATGATTTTTTATCAAAAATACGGCCTCATCTATCTTCTATTACATGTTGCTTGAATCATTTTAGACCAAGGCATGTATTGATCTAGAATTTCAGGATTTTGATGGATGCCGATATTCGGTAGATCCGTCAAAAGTTTCTTTATATATTCATAGAAATCAATGCCATTACTTTTTGCAGTTTCTGCGATACTCAAACAGATGGCATTCGCTTTTGCACCGTCTTCACTAACACTAAAGAGCCAATTTTTTCGACCAATGACATTGGGGCGGATGGCGTTTTCGGCTGGATTATTATCAATCTCAATGCGGCCATCGTTCAAGAATGCTCTAAGCCCATTTGCTCGATTCAACGTATATTCAGCTGCCTTTGCGAGGGCATTTTTTCCGTAGAATGGTGATGTTTCAATCCAGTTAAGAAATTTGTCAACGATTGGCTTCGAGTATTTTTGGCGTTTTTTTCTGCGCTTGCT
>NZ_LWBK01000106.1:0-497 GCF_001614195.1 Bacillus sp. VT 712
GTAATGGATTAACCTGACGATTTGTATAATATTCGTGCAGTTTTCTAAAAGCCTCATTATGTCGAATCATCGGCATCATAACTCTAAATAGGAGGGCACGCAGCTTTCTTCTGCCACGTTTGGAGATGCGCTTTTGCCCTTTGTGCTGTCCGGAAGAACTCTCTCGTAATGTTAACCCCGCGAGTTTGATTAGTTGGCGTGGGTCTTCATAGTATGAAAAGCTTCCGATTTCAGCTAATAAATCAACTATCGTTGTATCTCCTAGTCCTGGTACCGTTGATAGCCACTCGTACTCTACAGAAGTTTTTACAAGCTCAACTAAGTGTTGAGTAATCCTCTCGATATCTTGTTCCAGCTGATGGTAACGGCGAACGAGCGTGGCGATTTCAATACGGGCCATCTCACGTCCTTCTGTTACTCCAATGGAATAAGCAGCGACTTCAATGAGGCGCACTGCTTTTGGTCGTTGGGGAGATTTGAGCCCCTCAATCTTTCGA
>NZ_LWBK01000108.1:0-500 GCF_001614195.1 Bacillus sp. VT 712
CGTAATGGATTAACCTGACGATTTGTATAATATTCGTGCAGTTTTCTAAAAGCCTCATTATGTCGAATCATCGGCATCATAACTCTAAATAGGAGGGCACGCAGCTTTCTTCTGCCACGTTTGGAGATGCGCTTTTGCCCTTTGTGCTGTCCGGAAGAACTCTCTCGTAATGTTAACCCCGCGAGTTTGATTAGTTGGCGTGGGTCTTCATAGTATGAAAAGCTTCCGATTTCAGCTAATAAATCAACTAGCGTTGTATCTCCTAGTCCTGGTACCGTTGATAGCCACTCGTACTCTACAGAAGTTTTTACAAGCTCAACTAAGTGTTGAGTAATCCTCTCGATATCTTGTTCCAGCTGATGGTAACGGCGAACGAGCGTGGCGATTTCAATACGGGCCATCTCACGTCCTTCTGTTACTCCAATGGAATAAGCAGCGACTTCAATGAGGCGCACTGCTTTTGGTCGTTGGGGAGATTTGAGCCCCTCAATCTTTCGATA
>NZ_LWBK01000109.1:0-536 GCF_001614195.1 Bacillus sp. VT 712
TGCCGCGGTGAATACGTTCCCGGGCCTTGTACACACCGCCCGTCACACCACGAGAGTTTGTAACACCCGAAGTCGGTGGGGTAACCTTTATGGAGCCAGCCGCCTAAGGTGGGACAGATGATTGGGGTGAAGTCGTAACAAGGTAGCCGTATCGGAAGGTGCGGCTGGATCACCTCCTTTCTAAGGATTTTTACATGAAAAGCGAAGGCGATTGTTTAGTCATGAAAAGCGTTGGAGCTTTTGACAGGGGAACCGTTATTTGGTTTCGTTGACAAAAGTGAAACGATCGAATGACTAGGAGCCGTAGCTAGACAAGACGTACGTTTTGAAGCTTTGTTCAGTTTTGAGAGTTCAATCTCTCATTTAATAGAAAGTACATCACTTTCTTCTTATTAGATAAGAAGAATTTTGAGTGCGATTGTTCTTTGAAAACTAGATAACAGTAATAGCTGAGGAAAAGTGAAACTTTTCTTTAATCAAACCAATAAATAACGCAACGCAAGTTGCACCATTTATTCGCTAATGGTTAAGTTAGA
>NZ_LWBK01000111.1:0-498 GCF_001614195.1 Bacillus sp. VT 712
CAAATTACAAATTTAGAAGACTTTACAGAAATCTATACAATCCGGAATTTTATCTCACAGCATATGACAATCTCAGCAAAAATGATGGTGCTCTTACAATGGGTGTTGATAAACGTACTATTGATGGTTTCTCAATAGAAGATATTGAAAAACTTATACCCACTCTTAAAGATCGAAGTTATCAACCATTCCCTTCAAAAAGGGTGTATATCCCTAAGAAAAACGGCAAAAAGAGACCGTTAGGTCTACCGTAAGCCCCCATTCAAACAACGCATATAAACACGCAGCACCTTCTGGTACGATACATGTATGAATCAAAGGAGGTGCATGTCTTATGCCACAACAAAAATTAACGATTGTCCCCGTCACACTACACCCAGATACTAAACATTCTTTATCATCCACTTCTTCAAAAGATCCTTCAATAAGCATTTGCACGATCAAAACGGCAAACGCGGAAATATCCTTCTATGGCGGCGTAGGTGAGCACGTTATCCA
>NZ_LWBK01000112.1:0-495 GCF_001614195.1 Bacillus sp. VT 712
CATCAATGCGCTTTCTCAAGATACCAACGAGAGTATGATGGTCAATATTATCAAAAAAACCTTTGATATCCCCTTCGACAAACCACCGGCTTCCTGTAAATGTTCGCTGGATTTCCTGAAGTGCAGTATGGCAACTCTTTTTCTTCTGATAAGCATGAGATGACGTTGAAAAAGTTGGTTCATATATAGCCTCTAATATCATTCTCACTACTTCCTGCACCAATTTATCTGTGAAGCTTGGTAGACCGTAAGCCCGAAATAAAAAACAGCGTACCTTCATGGTACGCATGATAAATAGCCGTATTTTTATGATTTTTTATCAAAAATACGGCCTCATCTATCTTCTATTACATGTTGCTTGAATCATTTTAGACCAAGGCATGTATTGATCTAGAATTTCAGGATTTTGATGGATGCCGATATTCGGTAGATCCGTCAAAAGTTTCTTTATATATTCATAGAAATCAATGCCATTACTTTTTGCAGTTTCTGCGA
>NZ_LWBK01000113.1:0-831 GCF_001614195.1 Bacillus sp. VT 712
CCCACCTTGGCAAGGTGGTGTTCTACCACTGAACTACTTCCGCGCATTATGAAATTAAATGGTGCGGGTGAAGGGACTTGAACCCCCACGTCGTAAAGACACTAGATCCTAAGTCTAGCGCGTCTGCCAATTCCGCCACACCCGCATGTGTGTATTTAAAATGGTGAGCCATGAAGGACTCGAACCTTCGACCCTCTGATTAAAAGTCAGATGCTCTACCAACTGAGCTAATGGCTCGAAAGTGGTGCCGGCAAGAGGACTTGAACCCCCAACCTACTGATTACAAGTCAGTTGCTCTACCAGTTGAGCTACACCGGCAACATATTCATGGTGGAGGATGACGGGATCGAACCGCCGACCCCCTGCTTGTAAGGCAGGTGCTCTCCCAGCTGAGCTAATCCTCCATTGATATAACAGCCTGGCAACGTCCTACTCTCACAGGGACAAAGTCCCAACTACCATCGGCGCTAGAGAACTTAACTTCCGTGTTCGGCATGGGAACGGGTGTGACCTCTCTGCTATCGCCACCAGACATATTACATTATACAACATTTTTGAAAGAAATCAAGACTCTTTTTAAGTTTTTATTCTCTCAAAACTAGATAACATTTTGCTGAGTACTAAGTTTACTGTCTAGCTATGGCTCCTAATTAGTCGCCTTCGCTTTTTCTAATTTGGTTAAGTCCTCGATCGATTAGTATCAGTCAGCTACACACGTCGCCGTGCTTCCACCTCTGACCTATCAACCTGATCATCTTTCAGGGATCTTACTAGCTTGCGCTATGGGAAATCTCATCTTGAGGGGGGCTTCATGCTTAGATGCTTTCAGCA
>NZ_LWBK01000114.1:0-666 GCF_001614195.1 Bacillus sp. VT 712
GACCCCCACCTTGGCAAGGTGGTGTTCTACCACTGAACTACTTCCGCGCATTATGAAATTAAATGGTGCGGGTGAAGGGACTTGAACCCCCACGTCGTAAAGACACTAGATCCTAAGTCTAGCGCGTCTGCCAATTCCGCCACACCCGCATGTGTGTATTTAAAATGGTGAGCCATGAAGGACTCGAACCTTCGACCCTCTGATTAAAAGTCAGATGCTCTACCAACTGAGCTAATGGCTCGAAAATGGTGCCGGCAAGAGGACTTGAACCCCCAACCTACTGATTACAAGTCAGTTGCTCTACCAGTTGAGCTACACCGGCAACATATTCATGGTGGAGGATGACGGGATCGAACCGCCGACCCCCTGCTTGTAAGGCAGGTGCTCTCCCAGCTGAGCTAATCCTCCATTGATATAACAGCCTGGCAACGTCCTACTCTCACAGGGACAAAGTCCCAACTACCATCGGCGCTAGAGAACTTAACTTCCGTGTTCGGCATGGGAACGGGTGTGACCTCTCTGCTATCGCCACCAGACATATTATATTATACAACTTCTTTGAAAAAAAGCAAGACTTTTTTATCTTGTTCTCTCAAAACTAGATAACATTTTTCGCTGAGTACTTCATGTACTATCATTTTGGTTAAGTCCTCGATCGATTAGTAT
>NZ_LWBK01000115.1:0-490 GCF_001614195.1 Bacillus sp. VT 712
TAAGCGCCCGTAGCTCAATTGGATAGAGCGTTTGACTACGGATCAAAAGGTTAGGGGTTCGACTCCTCTCGGGCGCGCCATAAACGGGAAGTAGCTCAGCTTGGTAGAGCACTTGGTTTGGGACCAAGGGGTCGCAGGTTCGAATCCTGTCTTCCCGACCATTTCTGGGGCCTTAGCTCAGCTGGGAGAGCGCCTGCCTTGCACGCAGGAGGTCAGCGGTTCGATCCCGCTAGGCTCCACCAATTGAACTTTGAAAACTGAACAAAGCGACAAACGTCAACGTTAATTTTTTTAAACTTTTATGAGCAAGTCAAACATTTCTTCGGAGAGTTTGATCCTGGCTCAGGATGAACGCTGGCGGCGTGCCTAATACATGCAAGTCGAGCGAACTGATTAGAAGCTTGCTTCTATGACGTTAGCGGCGGACGGGTGAGTAACACGTGGGCAACCTGCCTGTAAGACTGGGATAACTCCGGGAAACCGGAGCTAA
>NZ_LWBK01000117.1:0-485 GCF_001614195.1 Bacillus sp. VT 712
ATTACAAATTTAGAAGACTTTACAGAAATCTATACAATCCGGAATTTTATCTCACAGCATATGACAATCTCAGCAAAAATGATGGTGCTCTTACAATGGGTGTTGATAAACGTACTATTGATGGTTTCTCAATAGAAGATATTGAAAAACTTATACCCACTCTTAAAGATCGAAGTTATCAACCATTCCCTTCAAAAAGGGTGTATATCCCTAAGAAAAACGGCAAAAAGAGACCGTTAGGTCTACCAAGCTTCACAGATAAATTGGTGCAGGAAGTAGTGAGAATGATATTAGAGGCTATATATGAACCAACTTTTTCAACGTCATCTCATGCTTATCAGAAGAAAAAGAGTTGCCATACTGCACTTCAGGAAATCCAGCGAACATTTACAGGAAGCCGGTGGTTTGTCGAAGGGGATATCAAAGGTTTTTTTGATAATATTGACCATCATACTCTCGTTGGTATCTTGAGAAAGCGCATTGAT
>NZ_LWBK01000118.1:0-599 GCF_001614195.1 Bacillus sp. VT 712
TTCACCGTGCGCCCTTTCTAACTTAACCATTAGCGAATAAATGGTGCAACTTGCGTTGCGTTATTTATTGGTTTGATTAAAGAAAAGTTTCACTTTTCCTCAGCTATTACTGTTATCTAGTTTTCAAAGAACAATCGCACTCAAAATTCTTCTTATCTAATAAGAAGAAAGTGATGTACTTTCTATTAAATGAGAGATTGAACTCTCAAAACTGAACAAAGCTTCAAAACGTACGTCTTGTCTAGCTACAGCTCCTAGTCATTCGATCGTTTCACTTTTGTCAACGAAACCAAATAACGGTTCCCCTGTCAAAAGCTCCAACGCTTTTCATGACTAAACAATCGCCTTCACTTTTCATGTAAAAATCCTTAGAAAGGAGGTGATCCAGCCGCACCTTCCGATACGGCTACCTTGTTACGACTTCACCCCAATCATCTGTCCCACCTTAGGCGGCTGGCTCCATAAAGGTTACCCCACCGACTTCGGGTGTTACAAACTCTCGTGGTGTGACGGGCGGTGTGTACAAGGCCCGGGAACGTATTCACCGCGGCATGCTGATCCGCGATTACTAGCGATTCCAGCTTCATGTAGGCGAGTTG
>NZ_LWBK01000119.1:0-492 GCF_001614195.1 Bacillus sp. VT 712
TGAAACTTCGTTCCCTCTTGAGTGGATCCTGAGTACGGCGGAACACGTGAAATTCCGTCGGAAGCTGGGAGGACCATCTCCCAAGGCTAAATACTCCCTAGTGACCGATAGTGAACCAGTACCGTGAGGGAAAGGTGAAAAGCACCCCGGAAGGGGAGTGAAAGAGAACCTGAAACCGTGTGCCTACAAGTAGTCAGAGCCCGTTAATGGGTGATGGCGTGCCTTTTGTAGAATGAACCGGCGAGTTATGATCCCATGCAAGGTTAAGTTGAAGAGACGGAGCCGTAGCGAAAGCGAGTCTGAATAGGGCGTTTAGTATGTGGTTGTAGACCCGAAACCAGGTGATCTACCCATGTCCAGGGTGAAGTTCAGGTAACACTGAATGGAGGCCCGAACCCACGCACGTTGAAAAGTGCGGGGATGAGGTGTGGGTAGCGGAGAAATTCCAATCGAACCTGGAGATAGCTGGTTCTCTCCGAAATAGCTTTAGGG
>NZ_LWBK01000120.1:0-495 GCF_001614195.1 Bacillus sp. VT 712
CTCGCGGTCTTGCAGCCCTTTGTACCATCCATTGTAGCACGTGTGTAGCCCAGGTCATAAGGGGCATGATGATTTGACGTCATCCCCACCTTCCTCCGGTTTGTCACCGGCAGTCACCTTAGAGTGCCCAACTAAATGCTGGCAACTAAGATCAAGGGTTGCGCTCGTTGCGGGACTTAACCCAACATCTCACGACACGAGCTGACGACAACCATGCACCACCTGTCACTCTGTCCCCCGAAGGGGAATGCTCTATCTCTAGAGTTGTCAGAGGATGTCAAGACCTGGTAAGGTTCTTCGCGTTGCTTCGAATTAAACCACATGCTCCACCGCTTGTGCGGGCCCCCGTCAATTCCTTTGAGTTTCAGTCTTGCGACCGTACTCCCCAGGCGGAGTGCTTAATGCGTTAGCTGCAGCACTAAAGGGCGGAAACCCTCTAACACTTAGCACTCATCGTTTACGGCGTGGACTACCAGGGTATCTAATCCTGTTTGC
>NZ_LWBK01000121.1:0-498 GCF_001614195.1 Bacillus sp. VT 712
GGATCCACTCAAGAGGGAACGAAGTTTCAACTACAGGGTTGTTACCTTCTTTGACGGGCCTTTCCAGACCTCTTCATTTACCTCGTTCCTTTGTAACTCCGTATAGAGTGTCCTACAACCCCAAGAGGCAAGCCTCTTGGTTTGGGCTAATTCCGTTTCGCTCGCCGCTACTCAGGAAATCGCATTTGCTTTCTCTTCCTCCGGGTACTTAGATGTTTCAGTTCCCCGGGTCTGCCTTCAATATCCTATTTATTCAGATAAAGATACTGCTCCATTACGAACAGTGGGTTTCCCCATTCGGAAATCTCCGGATCAAAGCTTACTTACAGCTCCCCGAAGCATATCGGTGTTAGTCCCGTCCTTCATCGGCTCCTAGTGCCAAGGCATTCACCGTGCGCCCTTTCTAACTTAACCATTAGCGAATAAATGGTGCAACTTGCGTTGCGTTATTTATTGGTTTGATTAAAGAAAAGTTTCACTTTTCCTCAGCTATTACTG
>NZ_LWBK01000122.1:0-498 GCF_001614195.1 Bacillus sp. VT 712
TTATCCCCGGGGTAGCTTTTATCCGTTGAGCGATGGCCCTTCCATGCGGAACCACCGGATCACTAAGCCCGACTTTCGTCCCTGCTCGACTTGTAGGTCTCGCAGTCAAGCTCCCTTGTGCCTTTACACTCTACGAATGATTTCCAACCATTCTGAGGGAACCTTTGGGCGCCTCCGTTACTCTTTAGGAGGCGACCGCCCCAGTCAAACTGCCCACCTGACACTGTCTCCCAGCCCGATCAGGGCTGTGGGTTAGAATTTCAATACAACCAGGGTAGTATCCCACCGACGCCTCCACCGAAGCTAGCGCTCCGGCTTCTCAGGCTCCTACCTATCCTGTACAAGCTGTACCAAAATTCAATATCAGGCTACAGTAAAGCTCCACGGGGTCTTTCCGTCCTGTCGCGGGTAACCTGCATCTTCACAGGTACTATAATTTCACCGAGTCTCTCGTTGAGACAGTGCCCAGATCGTTACGCCTTTCGTGCGGGTCGGAAC
>NZ_LWBK01000123.1:0-497 GCF_001614195.1 Bacillus sp. VT 712
AAGTGCCTGTAAACAGTTGTTCGAGAAACCCCTAACTTTTCAGCTATCTTTGTCTGACTAAATCCTTGCTTTAATAATTGCTTTATCTCCATGTACATTTCCCACTTATCCACCTTCGCTAACCTCCACTGCAAGTATGAACTATGATCATTTTACAGTGATAGGTTGATATTTTTTGCTGGTATATTTGGGTAAATAAGCGTTTCATCTTATCAAGCAAAAACTGTACACTTTATTCTAGCAGTCACACCGGTACGATAAATGTATCAATCAAAGGAGGTGCCATTATGTCTACAAACAAATTAACCATTGTTCCCGTCAAACTCGATCCTATTCCAGTTGAAATTTCTTCGAATCATTCTCTCCAATACACTGCTGAGCCAAGTTGTGTAATTAAAACCGCTGTGGCTGAAATTTCCTTCTTCAATGGCGTAGATGAGCGCATTATCCAAACCATTATGAAGGAGCTGAAGGGATGAAACAGGATTTTACGAGCG